>JAFQNG010000035.1 GCA_017396005.1 Desulfovibrio sp. | reverse complement strand
CTGCTCATTGACGAATACGATGTGCCGCTGGCCCGGGCTGAAGAGGTGGGCTATTATGCAGAGATGGTCAGCTTCATGCGCAATATGCTGGGCACTGCTCTCAAGAGCAATATGTCGCTTCAGTTCGCTGTGCTCACAGGCTGCCTGCGCATTGCCAGAGAAAGTATCTTCACCGGCCTCAACAATTTCAAGTGCTACGGCATTGCTGACACGCAGTTTGCCACCTGTTTTGGTTTTACTTCTCAGGAAGTGGATAGCCTTCTTGTTCATACCGGTCTTTCTGACAAAAAAGCTCTCATGAAAGAGTGGTATGACGGCTATCGTTTCGGCCATGCTCAGGAAATCTACTGCCCGTGGGATATCCTGCTGTATGTGGACGACCTGCAGAGCAATGCCAGTGCCAGACCCAAGGCTTACTGGAGCAATACCAGCAGCAACAGTATCATACGTAAATTTATCGGCCGCACTGATCTGAATACCAGGAGCAAGTTTGAAACCCTGCTGGCTGGTGGCAGCATTGACGTTGAAACCAGCGAAACACTGACCTATGATTCTGTACATTCCTCTGAAGAGAATTTGTGGAGCATACTGTATCTCACCGGCTATCTGACCAGGGCGCAGGGAGAAGAAGATGCAGACGATATAACGCGACTGGTGATACCCAATAAGGAGATCCGCAAAATCTTCGTCAAGTCCATCCGCACCTGGTTCAATGATTCCATGAAACAGATGCCGCGTGAAACGCTGCTGCATGCCTTCTGGTCAGGGGATAGCGATACATTCACCCGGCAGCTTTCACGTATTCTCCTCAACAGCATCAGTTTCTACGATGACCATCATGAAAGCTTCTATCACGCAGTCCTTGCCGGTATCTTCATCGGCTGCGGCTATGACGTGCGTTCCAATCATGAGGCTGGCTACGGCAGGCCGGATATGGTCATCATGGACCACCGTAATGCACGAGCTGCCGTTATTGAGGTCAAACATTCCAGCGCACTGAAAGCGCTTGATGGGGATGCCATCGCTGCACTACATCAGATCACCGAAAAAGAATATGATGCTGCTGTGAAAGAAGAGCTGGATGACGTGCTCCACTGGGGCATGGCCTTCTTTAAAAAACGCTGCATTACGAGAGCTGCGAGATAGTATAACCTTGCCATACTTGTTGCAGAGCGAGATAAAAAAAAGCGGCGTACCTCATGTGGACGCCGCCGAAGAAGCTGTTGCTGCGATCTGATTACTTGATGGCGTCTTTCAGACCTTTACCTGGGGTAAACTTGGCGATTTTGCTGGCAGGGATGGTAATTTCTTCACCGGTGCGGGGGTTACGCCCCTTACGGGCAGCGCGGGAAACGACCTTAAAGCTGCCAAAGCCTGTAAAGGTCACGGTTTCACCAGCAGCAAGAGCGTCACGCAATGAAGAGACAACGGCCTCAAGGGCTTCTTCGGCTTTGGCTTTGGTGGGCAGCCCGGCCTTGGCGTAGATCTTTTCAACAAGCTCAGCTTTCGTCATGATCATTCTCCATCAGACAGAAATTATGGGGGATGCCCCGATATCAGAACCTCACAGACCTGTACCGGTACTTGCTACACAGCAAGTCTTTCGGCCATATCCATGCTTAGTGCATAATACACCGGCTCACGCCAGTGGACAAGCTTTCGTTTTCCTCTAAGGAAAGCCGGGCTGCATGTCAACCAGAAATGCGTGAACATGCAGGAATACTTGAATTCTTCTGCCTGGCAGAGTCAAAGATCCACCAGTTCTACATCTGCATTATGCAGGGGGCTGCCCAGAAAAAGACTGCCAGTGCGTACGAAGCGTTCTTTATTATCAGTAGTCATGAAATGGCAGCGCCCCTGTGTCGTATCCTGACGCAGCAGGCCCATGCGGGCAAGCTGTTCTGCCACACAGACAGCCGTAGTAGCTGCAGAATCCACAATACGCACTGAGGCCCCGACTACTTTTTGCAGGGCATCCTGCAAAAGGGGAAAATGCGTACAACCCAGCAGCAGCGTATCCGGTCGGGGAGCCGTAACGGCCGGGCTGAAAATATCATCCAGATAGTGATGGGCCAGCCCCTCGGCCAGAGGGCCCTGCATAAGACCTTCCTCAGCCATGGGCACAAAGAGGGTACAGGCACGCCCCCGCACGCGAGCTTCCGGGCATATGCGCATGATAGCCTGCTGATAGGCACCGCCGCTGATGGTAGCCTCTGTGGCGATGACCACAATTTCGCCATTGCGGCTGGCTGTCGCTGCAGCCTGTGCTCCCGGCTCCACCACGCCTACCACGGGCAGGGGGTACAGGGCCTCCTGCAATGTCTGCAGCGCTGCAGAGGTCGCTGTATTGCAGGCAACCACCAGCATCTTGGCCCCGCGGCTTACCAGCAGGCGCGCAGCCAGCAGGGTATAACGCACTATGGTATCCCGGCCTTTGGTGCCGTAGGGCAGACGGGCGGTATCTCCCAGATAAAGCAGTTCCTCGCCAGGCAGTGTCTGCTGCAGGGCCTTGAGTACAGTAAGACCACCTACGCCCGAATCAAAAAGGGCGACAGGCAGCGTACGGGTGTCGTTCATGGCAGGTGCATCCTTTCTGCTCAGAGAGCTTGGCCCAAATAGCGCCAGGCTGTAAAGAGCAAAATGGCTGCCAGCATGTATTTAATATAACGGGCCGGCACAAACTTCTGGCAACGGGCCCCAAGGTACATGCCGCACATGCCTCCCAGGCCCAGCAGCAGCCCGAGCCTCCAGTCTGGGGCCACAGTCAGGCCGGAGTGCAGCGGTGCCAGCAGGCTGTAGAATACCACGCCCGCCACAGAAGTCAGAAAGGTGGCAGAAAGAGCTGCTCCGGCCACAGCGTGCACGGGCAGACCCAGCATGGACACCAGAAAAGGAGCCATAATGGCGCCGCCGCCGATACCATAGGCCCCACCTACCAGGCCGACCACCAGGCTGAGCAGGGCTAGGCCCTTACAGGAAACACGGTACTCCTGCTCTTCATAACCGAAAAGCAGATGGTGCCTGTTCCAGGAGAGTATGCGGCAGATGGATGTACCTGAAGACGGGTTTTTTACGGCGGCCTGCCCGGCACGACGGGCGCGCCAGAGGTCGCGCAGCATGCGCAGACCAATATACAGCAGAACCAGGCCGGCAAAGATCTTGAAGGTTTTCGGGTCGGGTAAAAGATGTATGCGTATGAGGGCTCCAATAAAAACGCCGGGCAGAGTACCTGCCGCGATGACCAGAGCCAGCGGCCAGAGCAGACGGCCTTCGCGCCAGTACCGCCAGACTCCGGCCGGGCAGGCCAGCACATTGAAAAACTGATTGGTGGCACTGACGCTGGGGTTGGTATAGCCCAGCACACTCATCTGAAAGGGGAGGAGGAGAAAGGCCCCGGATACCCCCCCCATGGAAGTGAAAAAGGATACGCCAAGCGCTGCGCAAAAAGGCAGCAAAGGAGAGCATTCAATACCAGCAGTAGGAAAGAACATGATCACCTCCTGGACCAGACTATCACGGTTTTTAGTATAAACGTGATAAATATGGATGTCATCAAAAATATCTGAGCCTGACAGGCTGCAGAACCATGCTGTTGCCATGTCTTGTGGTCGGTGGGCCTGCAGCGTATAAGGGTACTCAGGAAGAGCAGGAACACTGCTGCCAATGGGAAATATAAAAAGGATGAACTATGCTGGCCATTCTGGATTACAAGGCAGGCAATCAGACCAGCGTGCGCCGTGCGCTGGAACATTTGGCTATACCCTGTGAGATCACGGCCGATGCAGAGCGGCTGAAAAACGCCTGGGGCATCATCTTTCCGGGTGTCGGCGCAGCCGGGCAGGCCATGACGGCCCTGACCGAAAGCGGTTTGGATGATACACTGCGCCAGGCAGTTGCTGTCGGGCAGCCTCTGCTGGGCATCTGTCTGGGCTGTCAGATACTGCTCACCCACAGCCAGGAGAATCAGACGCACACGCTGGATATACTGCCTGGTCTGTGCCGGTGTTTTGAAGATGGGCTCAGGCAGGAAGACGGCAGCCCCGCACCTGTTCCACATATGGGCTGGAATCGTCTGCATGTCCAGGCTCCCTGTCGCCTTCTTGAGGGGGTGGAACCTGATGCAGAATTTTATTTTGTGCACAGCTATTATGTGGAACCCGCATCTGATCTGGTCATCGCGACAACGCGTTATGGCCGGGGATTCTGCTCGCTTTACGGGCGGGATGGCCTGTGGGCTGCCCAGTTTCACATGGAAAAAAGCGGCAGACCAGGACTGACCATGCTGCAAAATTTCTACCGCTATTGTCAGGAGGTGCACCATGCTCAGTAAACGGGTCATCCCCTGCCTGGACGTACGCAACGGCCGTTTGACCAAGGGCGTCAAGTTTCAGGGCAATGTGGATATAGGCGACCCTGTTGCCAGCGCACGTCGGTATTATGAGGAAGGCGCTGACGAAATCGTTTTCTACGATATCACGGCCTCAGCCGAAGCGCGTGGCATTTTTCTGGACGTTGTGGAACGCGTGGCCGCTGAAATTTTTATTCCCTTCAGTGTGGGTGGCGGCATCGCCAGCGTAGAAGATATGCGCGCCGTGCTGCTGGCCGGGGCGGAAAAAGTCTCAATTAATTCGGCAGCAGTCAAAGATCCTGCTCTGGTGGGCGAGGGTGCGGCCGCTTTTGGCTCGCAGGCCATTGTGGTCGGTATGGATGTGCTGGCCGTACCTGTGAGCGAAACCATCCCTTCAGGCTATGAAATTGTCATCCATGGCGGGCGAAAGCGTACCGGCCTTGATGCTATAGCCTGGGCCCGGCGTTGCGAAGCTTTGGGCGCCGGGGAGCTCTGCGTCAATTCCATTGATGCCGACGGTACCAAAGACGGCTATGAACTGCGTCTGACACGGGCTGTTGTCAATGCTGTATCTATCCCTGTCATCGCTTCAGGCGGCGCAGGGCATCCCCGGCATATGTTTGAAGCAGTAGACGTGAGTGCACATGGCGGCGGCGCTTCAGCGGCGCTTATTGCATCCATAGTGCATTACGGTGAATACACTATCCGCCAGTGCAAGGAATATATGGCTGAGCATGGTGCACAGGTACGCCTGACGTGGTAGCGCGGAAGCTGCCCGCAGCGTTACGACATATCCTGAACGGTCTGCCCGGTCTGGCCGTGGCTTTCTCGGGTGGTCTGGACAGTCGTTTTCTCTGTCATGCAGCCCGACTGTGCGGTTGTGAGCCCGTTGCTCTGCACGCTCAGGGGCCACACATGGCAGCAGCAGAAAGCATGGCTGCCCGAGGCTGGGCACAGACCTGCGGCCTGAAGATGCTGTCTGTGCCCTTTGACCCTCTGCCCCTGCCAGAAGTTGCCGTGAACAGTCGTGAGCGCTGTTATGCCTGCAAACGCGGACTGATCCGAGCTTTGCGAGAAAGCCTGCGGACTCACGGTCTGCAGGCACTGCCACTGTGCGATGGCAGCAATGCGGACGATACACGGGCCTTTCGTCCCGGCCTGCGTGCTCTGGCTGAAGCAGGGGTACGCTCACCCCTGGCAGAGGCAGGGCTGGGAAAGGCAGAGATACATGCCCTGGCCGCAGAGACCGGCCTGGACAGGCCAGACCAGCAGGCTCGCCCCTGCCTTTTGACCAGACTTGCCTATGGCATTGCCCCCAGCGCATCTGCACTGGCCAGTCTTGCCGCTGCAGAAACGGCCCTGATGGCCCTGCCAGGCATGTCCGCTGTCGGCGATTTTCGTCTGCGGCTTACTCCTGCGCCTGTTCTGCAGCTGACAGCCCTGCCTGAAAGCTTACGCCCCCGCCTGAAAAGCGTTTTGGACACATACGGTTTTGCAGGTTGCAGACTGCAGACTGTGGGGCAGGTAAGCGGCTTCTACGACAGCATGATGAACGATGGACAGACTTGACAGCATCTTTCTCTGATTGTATGAAACCCGTTCCTTGCTCACTCCTGTCTGACTTGGCGTGGGCTGTCCAATCCAAAAGGAGAACCGAAATGCGGAAATTCGAAACCCTGCTGCTCCTTTCGCCGGAGCTTTCCGCCGATAACCGTGAGGGCATCCTCAGCGCGTTGAAGGCGGTCATCGAGCGTGAAGGCGGCGTTCTTGCCGAAGCAGATCACTGGGGCATGCGTGATCTGGCCTATCCCGTACGCAAGCTCATGCGTGGCTATTATGTACGTCTGGAATACACTGCTCCGGCCCAGCTGGTGGCCGAGCTGGAACGTAATATCAGGATTACCGACGGCATCTTCAAGTTTGTCACCGTCAAGCTGGCCGATGAAGTGGCCGGGGAGGTTGCCTAAATGGCCTTCAAGAAAAAGTTTGCCCCGCGCCGCAAGTTCTGCCGCTTCTGTGCAGACAAGGAACTGCCTCTGAACTATAAGCGCCCTGATATCCTGCGTGATTTTATCACCGAACGCGGCAAGATCATTGCTCGGCGTATTACCGGTACCTGCGCACACCATCAGCGTCTGCTGACCCGTGAGATCAAACGTGCCCGTCAGATGGCCCTGCTCATCTATACGGCTACGCATGATTCTGTCGTCAAGAAAAAGAGCACTATTTAAGGGAGGCACAGCATGAAACTGATACTTCGCGCTGATGTTGAAAATCTCGGCTCTCTTGGCGATGTGGTTACTGTGAAGGCCGGCTATGGCCGTAATTATCTTCTTCCTCAGGGCCTGGCCATGGTGGCCAGTGAGGCGAACCTGAAGATTTTTGAGCAGGAACGCAAGAAGCTGCAGGCGCGTATGGATGCTCTGCGTGCCGAAGCTCAGGTCCTGCAGGCCCGTCTGGAAGCGCTGGACGTAGTTATTCCCATGCATGTGGGTGACAATGACAAGCTCTACGGTTCAGTGACGACCACCATCATTGGTGACGCTCTGGCTGCTCTTGGTGTAGAAGTGGATCGTCGGCGTATCCTTATGGATGCTCCCATCCGCTCTCTTGGTGAGCACCCTGTGCGAGTGCGTCTGCATGCCAGCGTCATTGCCGTGGTGCCGGTGAAGGTCGTTTCCGATGCTCCGGTGATTGAAGAAGAGGAAGCTGCTCCTGCTCCCGAATCTGAAGCCGCTGAAGCATAGATCCTGTAGGCCATGCCTGCTGATAATACTTACAGAACTGCCCCCGGCCGTGAGGTCGGGGGCAGTTCGTCTTCTGGCGGTCGCGTTCGACAGGTCGAGGCAGACCTGCTGCGGCGTGTACCGCCGCACAGTGTCGAGGCAGAGCAGGCTGTACTTGGCGGTGTACTGCTCAATCCGCCCATCATGCACAGCATCGTTGACACCATTTCGGCCAGCGATTTCTATCTGCCCGCTCATATATGTATCTTTCAGGCTTTTCTGGATCTCTATCGGAAGTCGGCCCCTATTGATCTTGTCTCACTGGCAGAGCAGCTCAAAAGCTCTGGCAAGCTGGAAGAAGCTGGTGGAGCCGTCTATCTGGCAGACCTGAGCCAGGCTGTTGTATCGGGCGCCAATGCCGACTACTATGCTGTCATCGTACGAGATAAAGCCCTGCAGCGTGGCCTGATTAATGCCTGTTCAAACATCATTGGCAACTGCTACGATGCATCGCGCGAAGTGAACTCTCTGCTGGATGAATCTGAGCAGGCTGTCTTTTCCATCTCGCAGCGTACTACCGGGCGAAATTTTGCCGGATCCAGAGAGCTGCTGGACAAGGTTTTTGAAAATCTCTCCAAACTGGCAGCCTCCAATGATGTCATCACGGGCGTGACTACAGGATATACTCGTCTGGATAAACTCACAGCTGGTCTCCAGCCATCAGATCTGATTATTGTGGCTGCGCGCCCCAGCATGGGTAAGACAGCCTTTTCGCTCTGCATGGCCATGCATGCGGCCATACGGCAAAATATACCAGTAGCTGTCTTTTCTCTTGAAATGAGCAAGGAACAGCTTATGCAGCGCATGCTGGCGGCCTGGGGCAAGGTAGATCTTTCCAGGCTGCGCAGGCCTTCACTGCTCAATGATGAGGACTGGAACCGCCTTTATACAGCTGCCGACGTGGTGGCGCGCGCACCTATCTTCATTGACGATACCCCGGCCCTGAGCACTCTGGAGCTGCGTGCCCGCGCTCGTCGTCTCAAGGCTGAAAAAGGCCTGGGCCTGGTTGTGGTGGACTATCTGCAGCTCATGCGTACCAGCCGCCGCACAGATTCACGCGAACTGGAAATTTCAGATATCTCCCGCTCTCTCAAGGGCCTTGCCAAAGAGATGGACGTACCCGTGGTGGCTCTTTCGCAACTCAACCGCAAGGTGGAGGAACGTGGGGACAAGCGCCCCATGCTTTCGGACCTGCGAGAATCCGGTGCTATTGAGCAGGATGCCGATGTCATCATGTTTGTCTACCGTGATGATGTCTACAAACATCAGAAGCCTGCTGACCGTCCTCCGCAGGGTGTGGCCGAGATCATCATCGGTAAACAGCGTAACGGCCCTGTGGGTGTGGCTGAGCTTATGTATATGTCGCCGTATACCTCTTTTGAGGATATGGCGCCTGACTGGATGCCTCCGCCATCTGAAAGTGCAGGATAGCACCTCCCGCAGGGGGGATTATCTCGAAAATGCGGACGTAGAGCCGTTTTTTCGCCATATTTCGTTGACAAGCCCGGCAAAGCATGCTTTTGTCGCTTGTAAGGCCGCGTACCGGTGATAGGTTTTGCCGAAAAGATGCGCGGGAGGTCTGTTTTTTTTGTGAGGGTGTTTCATGTCCAAGTCCATCTATGTCGGGAATCTTCCCTGGTCCGCTACGGAAGAACAGGTTCAGGAGCTTTTTGCCGAATACGGTAATGTTCTGTCCGTGAAACTCATCAGTGACAGGGAGACCGGGCGCGCCCGCGGCTTCGGTTTTGTGGAAATGGAGGACGGCGAAGCCGATGCCGCCATTGAAGCTCTGGATAACTACAGCTTCGGCGGTCGCACCCTGCGCGTCAACGAAGCCAAACCCAGAGCCCCGCGTCAGCCACGTTTTTAGCGGCTGTCCAGAACTTTTGGGCGCCCCGACATGCGGACAGTTCCGCAGGCCGGGGCGCCTTTATTTGTAAGCTGCGCCTGCCAGACTTCAGGGCTGCCCTGTATGCTTAGTCTTAGCTGTATTTAGCGCTGATTTCTGCCCCGGCCTTTTCCACATCTGTACGCATTTTTGCACGTGCTGCTTCAAGGCGGGCATAGAGATCCCTGTCAGCCAATGCCAGGATCTGGGCCGCCAGCCAGGCAGCATTACGCGCCCCGGCCTTATCCAGTGCTACTGTGGCTACCGGAAAACCGGGAGGCATCTGTACTGTTGCCAGCAGGGCATCCATACCGCCCAGGGATGAGCCGGATACAGGTATACCAATCACCGGGCGTGAGGTTCTGGCTGCCACTGCTCCAGCCAAATGAGCAGCCATACCTGCCGCGCAAATAAAAACCTTTGCTCCGCAGGATTCTTCTTCACGTACAATGGCTTCCGTACGTTCTGGTGTACGGTGGGCAGAGCTCACCGTAAAAATGTAACTGATGCCCAGACTCTTGAGCACTTCGACACAGGGAAAAACTTTTTCTTCATCGGACTTGGATCCCATCATGATGACTACATCTGCCATAAACTATCCTCTCTTATTTTGCAGTCAGACGGCGGATGCCCTTACTGCCAATATCCGTGCGGTAATGACTTTGCGGCATATGGATCTGCTCCATCGCTGTATAGGCAAGCTGTTGCGCAGATGTCAGATCGGCTCCCAGGGCCGTCACGCACAGCACACGTCCCCCATCAGAGTATAATGCGCCGTCCCGGAAGGCAGTGCCGCTGTGAAATACCTTGACGCTGCCCAGAGATTCGGCTTTTTCAATACCTTGGATGGACATACCCCTGGGATAGCTGCCGGGATAGCCGGCTGCCGTCAGAACTACCCCCAGTGCCGTCTGTGAACTACAGGCAAGGCATCTCTCATCCAGCCTGCCGTGCACACAGTCCAGCATTATCTGTGCCAGGTCTCCTTCCAGCCTCATGAGCAGGGGCTGGCATTCGGGGTCTCCAAAGCGGGTATTGTATTCCAGCACCCGGGGCCCTTCGGAGGTCATCATCAGGCCGGCATAAAGCACACCTACAAAAGGATGTCCATCTTCCGCAAGCGTCTTCAACACAGGACGTATGGTGAGATCCGCCAGTTCTTCCAAACGGGAATCCGGGAGTACCGGAGCTGGGCTGTATGCCCCCATACCGCCAGTATTAGGGCCTTCGTCATTATTGCAGGCAGCTTTGTGATCCTGAGCTGAGGGCAGAGGTATGGCCCGTTCGCCGTCACAAAAACACAAGAGAGAAACTTCTTCTCCCTCAAGAAGCTCTTCAAGCAGCACACGTTTGCCTGCGGCGCCAAAGGCCCTTCCATCCATTATTTCATCCACTGCAGCCAGCGCCTGAGCAGTATCTCGAGCCACCACCACACCCTTGCCTGCCGCCAGGCCATCGGCTTTGACCACCAGACCTCGTCCCTGTTCGCGCACATAGTGCCGAGCCTCTTCCACGCTGTCACATACAACGCAGGAGGCCGTTGGTACTCCAGCTCTGGCCATGACCTGTTTGGCGAAGGCCTTACTGCCTTCCATCTGGGCTGCATAGGCATCAGGCCCGAAACAGGCGATTCCTGCTGCCTTCATTTTATCCACAATGCCCAGGGTCAGAGGCAGTTCCGGTCCAGGCACCACCAGATCAATGTTTTCTCTCAGGGCCAATGCTGTCAGACCATCCAGGTCGTCAGCAGCCACGGGTACGTTTTCAGCGCCTTCGGCACTGGTGCCACCATTACCGGGGGCAACAAAGATTTTACTTACCTGCGGGCTCTGGCGCAGTTTCCAGACAAGGGCGTGCTCTCGCCCGCCGGAACCGATGACAAGAATGCGCATCAGGCGCTCCTTTGCGTTGCTTGGGCAATAAAAAAGGCCCTCCGCACCAGCGGAGGGCCACAAAATGACAATATCAACGATTGGGGGCCACCTCAAAGTCACTGAGATCTGCCGGCACGTTAGGGTCTACCTGAGTCACATCCAGGGGATAGGCTGTAATCATGCTCTGACGGCTGCCGATGCCCAGATCCGGCGAAGTGTTCAGGCCGACTACCAGGTCAAGAATACCATCGTTATTTACATCACCCAGATCAACTTCTGCCACCGAACCACGGATGCGCCGGGTCTTCCACTTGAGGCCAAGGCCCACACCATCCCAGTACAGGGCGTGTATTTCACCCTGCGGGAAGTAGCGATAGCGGTCAAAGAGCTGAGAAGCTGTTGAAATGGGCTTGTTCATCAGCAGCACATGTTCGCCGGTTTTGCCAAGATCTACGGCGATCATACGCATGGGGGCATAGTATTTGCTGGGCAGCTGGTAGTTACGGTCAACATCCAGCCCAGGCATACCCTTGTAGTGATCCATACCAGTGGCTGAACCGGAAAAACGTTCCATTGTAGTATGGATGAGATTAAACTTGCTGCCCTGAAAAATCTTGATGCGTTCATCATCAGTCAGCATGACCAGCTGATCACCATTGCCCTCTTTGCCACCGGGCAGCCAGGCTACGTTGAAGACGGTAGCGCCACTGGGCAGATTGATACGTCCACCCAGGCGATACTTGCCGCCTGCTTTGACCAGCTCATGCACACCGGGAGAAAAGAGCTTAAGCGAGTCCCATCCCTGCCCCACCAGGACAGGCCTGAACAGAGGTGGCATTTTGATAACACTGGCAAAATAGGGAATGCGGTCGGCATAGAGCTTCAGCGCATTGCCTCTGAATGTATAAATATAGGAGTATGGCCGATTGTTATCTTCTTCAAAAGTAGCTACCACCAGCTCCAGAGCACCGTCATTATTCAGATCAATGGCGCGCATGGAGAAATTGTTATTTGAGGGCGAAACTCTGACATTGGCAAGCTCTTTCAATCTCCCGCTGGATTCCCAGAAGTAGATGAAGAGCCTGTGTTCGCCTAAGACAGCTACTTCATTTTTACCATCACCGTTAAAGTCGCCCACAGCCATATCGACCATGCCTTCCTTGAGGCGCTGACTGCGCAGACGGGAGCCGTCATTGGCTCCAGCACCCTGATAGCGGAACTGCGGGTTCAGATAGACCTGTTGCTGGCCTGTTTCATTGACCACGATGTCTGAATTCATCTGATTAACTGGCCGACCCTGGCCACCCGCGCTGCCAAAGGCAGGACGACTGACAGCCACCCCCAGCACCTCACTGCCCAGAGAGGCGGTAAGCCCCTGCAGAGTACGCGTCAGTGTACTCATGGGACCCTGCGCACTCTTGCTCCAGGTTTTGCCATTTCTGTCAGTGCTGTTGACCTCAATGGTGCATTCGTTGCCCATGACGCTGACTGTGCCCCAGACGGCATGGTCCGCCCCGGCAGCCTGCAGAGCTTTGCGGGCTTCACCAGCAGAGGTAGCCTTGCCCTGTATACTGCGGGCATCCAGCACTCCGGGCTTGTTCAGACGGGCCTGCATGGTAGAAGGCACTGCTTTGGCAAGGTAATTGTAACTCTTGGGGGCGTTGACGCCAAAAGGCAATAATACCACGCTGTTACCGCCTGCTGTCGCGGCCTGAGGCAGGCTCAGCAGCAAAGCCAGACAGAAGGCAAAGGAAAGACGAAAAACAGAGTTCATCCCATACTCCTTGGAGCAGTTTTCAGAACTATACGCATACTTGCCCTGTGGCGCAATAGCGTGTGGCAGAGGGGCAGATCCAGTTACGCGGCCTCAGTCAAAAGCAGGAATGATGCCCGGATATTCCGTACTTTTGAAGCCCTGCAAGAGAGGAGCAGCATCAGCATGATTGCCACCTACAATACAGGTAAATCCAAGAACATCCTTTTCCACCGCTACGACACAGGTACTCTTCTGGCCGTTGACGTCAATATCAAAACCGTACTGCCCCTGACGTTCAGAAAGTGGGGTCTGTACTGACATGCGATCTGCCAGCTGTTGTGCAGCAGTTCTGGCATCGCGCCCCCCAGCCGGACCAACCGTGCTGGTAACGATGACACTGCGATCTTCTCTGCCAACTGTGACTCTGCACACGTCATTGCCGGGCCTGGTGATCTCGTCTGTCAGCTCCCAGCCCTCTGGTATGGTCAGTGTGAAAAAGCCGCAATCTGCTTCAGTACCCTGCGTTTGGGCCTGTGCTGAAACTGTCAGGCCCAGAAAAAGCAGGCTTGCATATATAATATGTTTCAAGGTCATCTGTTTTCCCCTGTTCCGCTCGGTTCCAGATAGAAGCGCAGCCCGGCATAGCCTACAGTATGCGCCCTGTCGCCTGAGACACGGGCTGATGTCTCATGCCCGGTCAGCACTGTGTGGGCTCTGCCCATGGCACGAGCGGCAAAGAGTGCCAGAGCCAGCGGCCCAGCCCCGCACATGCTGATCTTTTCCTGCCGCACTATGGTCAACAGGCCTTGCGGGTCACAGGCAAGGGCCTTGGCCAGAGCCAAATCATCCTTGGCAAGCGTGGTGGCTTCATCCTCATAATGATTCATGTCTGAGCTGATAATGACAAGGCTTTCCTTTCCGGCGGCCTGTCGGGCGGCAAGAATATGCCCCATGGCCCGACCTGCCCGCTTCAGCATAGCCTCATTCTGTGTACCCACGCAAACAGGCGTAATCTGCAGATCTGCCTCTGCCGCTATCTGTAAAAAGGGCAGGAGGACTTCAATTGAGTGCTCACCGGTATGGCTGAGCATATCCGCCTCAAAGCCAGCATTGCTTTTGATGAGTGCCGCAGCCAGTTCACAGTCTACAGACAGAGGCCCCAACGGTGTAAGCCAGGCCCCGGCAGGCCAGACCCCAAGGGGGGCTCCCCGGCCGGTGTGGTTGGGGCAGAGAATAAGTATATTATGGGGCAGTCTTTGCCCTGCCAGGGTTTGGCCAATAATCCGTCCGCAGAACATATAGCCTGCATGGGGCAGCATCATCGCCCAGGGGCGGTCAGCCGCAAAACCGTTCTCCTCTGCCGGATGCGCCAGAAAAGCCTGAACCTGGGCGGTCAGGCCCTGTATATCGGCGGGATAAAAACGTCCGGCAACTATGGGGCGTCGCACCATCATCGAATTTAAA
Organism: Desulfovibrio sp.; assembly: GCA_017396005.1. Lineage (GTDB taxonomy): Bacteria > Desulfobacterota > Desulfovibrionia > Desulfovibrionales > Desulfovibrionaceae > Desulfovibrio. Next base: position 18,300 of record JAFQNG010000035.1, on the reverse strand, counting down.
AAAGCTGCACCCCACCCAGCCAGTGATGCCGGACGCGCCCGTACAGACTCTGCCCGCTGAAGGGTGTATTGCAGCTTTTTGAATAGAGTGTATCCGGGCCAGGTATCCAAATCTCCCCGGGGTCCAGCAGAAAGAAGTCTGCCGGATCACCAGGGGCAAATCCATTCCAGGATAATCCGAAAATTTCGCCGGGCCGACGACACCAGAGACGCTGCATATCAGCCTCGCTCATGATGTTTTCCCGAACCAGACCCCAGCAGAGACTTACAGCCAGATCCAGCCCGGTAAAGCCGAAGGCCGCTTCATCCAGTGTGCCTTCCTTCTCATGAGCGGCATGGGGCGCGTGATCTGTGGTCAGAATATCTATGATGCCCTCGCGTACGGCGCGCCGCAGAGCGTCACGATCTTCAGGTGTACGCAAGGGCGGGCTGACCTTGGCTCCAACTCTGTAGCCTTCCAGGGCTGTATCGTCCAGCAAAAGGTAATGGGGGCATGTCTCTGCCGTGACCTGTACACCGCGGGCCTTGCCCCAGGCGATGATATCTACAGTCTGCCTGCTGGAAACATGGGCAATATGCACTGGCAGCCCCAGATATTCAGCAAGCATCACGTCACGAGCCGCCTGCAGGGCTTCCCCCACCCAGGGCTGACCTTTAACACCCAGCAGGCCACTGACACTCCCTTCGTTCATCAGCCAGCCGCGCGCCAGCCAGGGGTCTTCGCAATGGTCTGAAACAACCATTCCCAGATCTGCCGCGTATTCCATAATGCGACGAAAGAGTTCATTATTTTCCACAGGTCGCCCGTCGTTGGAAACAGCTGTGCAGCCTGCCTCCCTGAGTTCGGCCAGGGGTGCCATGCTTTCGCCCTTGAGACCTACTGTAGCCGCCGCAAAGGGGTGCAGGCGCGGGCCATGTGGATGGGCCTGTCGTGCACGCTCCAGCATGAAGGTGGTCACTGCCGCACTGTCATTGACAGGTTTCGTATTGGCCATGCACATGACAGCCCCAAAACCGCCATGAGCAGCCGCCGTCAGGCCTGAGGCAATATCTTCTTTGTATTCAAAGCCAGGCTCGCGCAAATGCACATGGGCATCAATGAAACTTGGCATAAGGATGAGCCCGCCCGCGTCGAAAAGCTGACAGCCATCAGGCGGGGGATGATGTCCGGCAGGGGTCATGGTCACAATTCTATGACCATCCACCAGCAGATCGACCGGAGCCTCAAGATGACGGGCATTGGTAATGGCAAGCATCAGAAATCTCCTCCCTCATTGCGCATGGCGAGCAGATAGAGCACGGCCATACGTGTAGCCACCCCCGAGGCGACCTGATCAAGTACCAGGCTGGCCGGAGCGTCCGCGATATCATTGGCAATCTCAAGCCCCCGGTTCATGGGGCCCGGGTGCAGTACCTTGGCATCAGGAGCGGCAAGCGCCAGGTGCGATGCCCCAAGACAGAAGCGACGTGAATATTCTGCCAGATCAGGCAGCAGGCCTGCCTGCTGGCGTTCCAGCTGCAGGCGCAGACACATGACAGCGTCCACATCACGCACAGCCTGCCGCAAGTCGCCATAAATCTCCACAGGCCAGTGTTCTGCTCCTGCTGGCAACAGGGTACGCGGCGCACAAAGGCGTACATTGACCCCCAGCATCCGCAGCAGATGCACATTTGAACGAGCTACCCGGCTGTGTGCGATGTCACCCAGAATGAGCAGGGTTTTGCCTGAAAAATTATTACCCCAGGCCTGGCGCAAGCTGAAACTGTCCAGCAGGGCTTGTGTGGGATGGGCATGCCAGCCATCGCCGCCGTTGACGATGCCGCAGGGCAGGAGCTCGGCAAGAAAGGCCGCAGCCCCGCTGCTGTAATGGCGGATAACAATAACATCCGGGGCCATGGCTTGCAGGGTCAGTGCCGTGTCCTTAAGGCTTTCGCCCTTGTTCAGGCTGGAGCCGGACTTGCCAAGGGAAAATGTGTCAGCAGACAGGCGTTTGCCTGCCACGTCAAAGGAAGTTTTTGTACGGGTGCTGTTTTCTACAAAAAAAAGCACGACGGTCTTACCCTTGAGCGTTGGTACCTTCTTGACCGGACGCTGGTTGATTTCTTGAAAGCTGGCGGCAAGATCCAGCAGATGGCTGACATCCTCCGCACTGAGTTGCGTTACATCCAGCAAATCTTTGTGCGGCCAGTGATAGCGGGAGTCATCGTTCATGGCTGTGCTGATTTTGGGTTAAAAAAAAACCCGCTGCAAGCAACGGGACAGGAGTTTTTCTATGACCAGGCGCTGTTCCCTGGCACAGGCTATGGCAAGGTTCATCCACATGAAAAAAATGTACGACCGTGTACGTCCTTTTGTAAAGAAAAAATTCAGCAGGTCTGATGTATGAAAATCGTAAAAGAGAAGTTATCCTGTTCGGCTAGTCGACAGTGTTTTGCAGCAACCTGCTGCTGGCAAGCCCTGCTGCCGCACGGAGGCCAAGCAGATAACTGTCTACTCCGAAACCTTCAACACTGCCGGCGCAGACTCTGCTCAGAACAGATTCATGACGGAAGGCCTCACGCGCATGTACATGCGATATATGCACCTCCACCACAGGCACTTCCAGCATATCCAGGGCATCAGCAATAGCATGGCTGTAGTGCGTCCATGCGCCGGCATTGATGACCACAGCCTGTATGTCTTCGTCCATGGCACGCTGTATGCGCTCCACCATTTCCCCTTCGTGATTACTTTGAAACGTCACCACTCGGAGGTCCAGTTCCCTCGCCAGATTCTGCAGGGCTGTATTAATGTCATCCAGAGTGGCTGTGCCGTAATATGCCGGGTTGCGTCTGCCGAACATGTTCAGATTAACGCCGTGCAGTATAAGGATATTCATGGTTTTTCTCACTTTTTTGCCGGTCCGCAGCCCAGAGCTTTTTCAAGCTCCTGCCGCACCACTGTCGGGAACAGCAGGCCTGTCCAGAGCTGAAACTGGGCGCTCGCCTGCCCGTAAAACATTTCCAGTCCGCTGATACAATGCAGGCCTGCGGCTCCGGCATCACACAGAAAACGTGTTGTCAAAGGATTATAGACAATGTCATATGCCACAGCACCACGACTTTCCCATGAGGACAAAGAAAAATCATAGGGGCTTACGCCCTCATGCTTACCCCGCATCCCCAGAGGCGTAGTGTTGATGAGCAGGTTAGCCTGTACCCTGTGGCGATCTGCCCAGAGCAGAGGGGTAAAGCCAAACTCTTCAGCCAAGGACAGATGGCTTTTGTCTGACGGTGTGCAGATCCAGACCTGCCTGCATCCGCGCAGCTGCAGGCCGGCTGCAGCTGCCCGGGCAGCACCGCCGGCACCCAGCAGGAGAACAGACATGTCTTGCAGCGGCATATGGCACAGGGGGGCCAGAAAGCCACTTACATCAGTATTATCACCACACAGGGTCTCACCCTCCCAGTACAGGGTATTTACAGCTCCGGCCAGCGTTGCCTGCCTGCTGATCCTATCTAGAAAGGGTACTATGGCTACTTTGTGCGGAATGGTCACAGAGCAGCCGCTGATGGGCAGAATGCGTACACTTTCTACAAAAGCAGACAGTTTTTCCGGTGCAATCTCCCAACGCAAATATACAGAGTCCATGCCCAGGGCCTGAAAAGCAGTGTTATGCAGCAGCGGTGAAAGGCTCTGAGCAAGGGGCCAGCCCAGTACACCGTAAAGGTGTTTGGGCAGAAGAGGGGGCGCAGACATAGGTGTATCCTCCATTACCAGAAGACTAGCCCAATCAGAGGGCAGGAGCAAGAACGCTCCAAAAACAGAAAAAGTCTTTCATTATTTAACACTGATATCCGCAGTCTCCAGACCTGAGCAAACAGATCAGGCCTCTTGCCAAAGCCAGCGAAGGAGTGTAAGTAACTGTGCCTTGTCGCTGTTCCTGGCGACAGGTATCACTAAAACTGCGCGGCGTCCGTAACGGCAGCGGCGCTTCTGTTTTTCCTGAGCGTGGGAGGACAGGGCGACAAGCAGGGTCCGGCCGTCGGCGATGAGGTTTTATCATGAAGAAAGACATCCATCCCAAAGTGTTCAAGGCCACCATTACCTGCGCTTGTGGCAATCAGGAAGAAGTGCTTTCCACCAAGGGCGAACAGGTACATGTCGAAGTCTGTTCTGCCTGCCATCCCTTCTTCACAGGTAAGCAGCGCTTCCTTGATACGGCTGGTCGCATTGATCGCTTCCGCAAAAAGTACGCCAAGTTTGAACAGAAGTAAGCCTGGCCCAGGCTGTCTGACCCGCCTGTTTGCTTTTTGTATCCGCATGATGCACTCCCTGACAGCTGACTGCCCCATCGTAGGCGGTCAGGCTGTCATGGAGGGCATCATGATGCGATATGGCGATTTCTACGGCCTGGCGGTACGCTGTCCTGATGGTAAAATACGGGCTCAACGACTGCCCTGGTTTTCGCTTCTCCGACGTCCCTGGCTGAAAAAGCCATTTATACGTGGCTTTCCCATCCTGCTGGAGACGCTGATTAACGGCATCAGAGCACTCAATCGGTCAGTAGAACTGGCGGCTCGTAGCGATGGTGAAGAGCTTTCGATCTGGGAGCTGCTGCTCAGTCTGGGGCTGGCTGTGCTCATGGCTGTGGCCCTTTTTGTGGTGGCTCCACATCTGCTTTCACTGATCATGCTCTGGCTGGGTGCAGGCGGCGATGTGGAAGGCCTGTCGTTCCATATCTGGGATGGTTTTTATAAGTGCTGTATCTTTATGAGCTATATCTGGCTCATATCGTGTGTTCCAGATATACGGCGTGTATTCCAGTATCATGGGGCGGAACACAAGATCATACATGCCTATGAGTCTGGTGAGAAGGTCAGTGCAGCAACTGCAGCACACATGAGTCGTTTGCACCCGCGTTGCGGTACGACGTTCCTGCTTTTTGTTATCTGTATTTCTATTGTGCTGCATGCCGTGCTGGTACCCATGCTGCTCTTTTTTCATACGCCGTCAAGTGCAGTGGCCAAACATGCACTGACTGTGGCCTTCAAACTGGCCCTTATGATACCCATAAGTGCACTGGCCTATGAGCTGATACGCCATGCAGCCCGCTTGCCAGACGGCTTTTGGGCCTCTATTTTGCGTGCTCCTGGTCTGAGCCTGCAGCGTCTTACTACATATGAGCCTGATGCCGCGCAGCTGGAGGTGGCCGTAGTGGCCCTGCACGAGGCCCTTGACCCCAGTGGCAGGGGGCAGCTACACACCGCCCCGTATGAAAAGTGGAGCGCCTGAGCCGCGTTAAGGAGACTGTTTATGTTTGCCAAGCTGGAAGGGCTGGAAAAAAAATATCTGGAGCTGGAAGAGGCGCTGGCTCAGCCTGATGTTTTCAACGATCAGGATCATTATCGCAAACTGACCAAGGCCCATGCTGACCTTCGTGAGATCGTGGAGATCTTTCGCCGTCATCGTGCCCTGGAGCAGGAACTGGCTGACAACCGCCAGCTGCTGCACGATAGCGACCCGGATATTCGTGAGATGGCACAGGAAGAGATTCGCCGCTGTGAAGAAAGCCTGCCTGAGCTAGAACAGGCCCTCAAGGTGGCCCTGCTGCCTACGGATCCACTTGATGAAAAGAATACCATCCTTGAAATTCGTGCCGGTACAGGCGGTGAGGAGGCAGCTCTCTTTGCGGCAGACCTCTTCCGCATGTATAGCCGTTATGCCGAACTCCAGGGCTGGAAAGTGGAGATCATGAGCGAGTCTCCCTCTGAGACCGGTGGCTATAAGGAAGTCATTTGTCTTGTGGCTGGTCAGAAGGTGTACAGCCGTCTCAAATTTGAGGCAGGGGCGCACCGGGTACAACGTGTGCCGGCTACGGAGACACAGGGGCGTATCCATACATCTGCGGCTACCGTGGCGGTGATGCCCGAAGCAGAAGAAGTGGACGTGGAACTGCGCCCTGAAGATCTGCGGATTGATATCTTCCGTGCCTCCGGCGCAGGTGGTCAGCACGTTAACAAAACAGAATCTGCAGTACGTATCACCCATATTCCTACAGGTACAGTAGTCAGTTGCCAGGATGAGCGCTCACAGCATAAGAATAAAGCTCGAGCCATGAAGGTTTTGGCTTCACGCATCCTTGCAGCTGAACGCGAGCGGCAGAATTCTGAACTTTCGGCAGACCGCAAGGCCCAAGTAGGATCAGGCGACCGTTCTGAACGCATCCGCACTTACAATTTTCCGCAGGGGCGCTGTACTGATCACCGCATCAACCTGACTCTGTATTCTCTGGACAGAATTATGGAAGGTGAACTTGGCCCTCTGCTGGAGGCTCTCTCTACAGCAGCACAGGCTGAAGCCCTCAAGGCACAGGCTGAATAATCATGAAAAAAGCCCTTTGCCAGCGGAAGGCAAAGGGCTTTTCTTATGCCATCTCCATTCCTACTGCTGTGGTGGGGCCTGATCCAGATCAATAACACGCCCCTGCAACCACACATACGCATCCACTTCATCGCCCTTCTGTGGTTCATAGTCACGCAGAACCATTTTAGAGGCATAGACAGGTAAACGCATGGGCGGCCGCTCTTCAAAGGGGAAGCTCATGTACAGTATCTTTACTGCCATTTTTTCCAGCTGACAGTCCTGTACTTCCTCAACGACACCACGCATTTGATATTCACAGAAGCGGCGGCCCGGCATGATCATATGCCGTCCTGCCACAGAAACCTTGAGTGGTGGAACGTCAAGACGGCTTTTGTCCGGGTTTTCTGTCAGCCAGGCAGCGGCATAGGATTCGTACTGCGGCCCCTGCGTGACAGTCACCTCATCCAGTAGGGCCTTGCGCAGGCCATAGGCCAGACCGGCCAGTAAAAAGGTATGGGTAATGCCCGGGGTCAGGTCATCATGATCTCGCCCGTACAGCGGGTCACAGAACCACATGGGGTTTTTGCCCTCAAGCATGGTTACAGCCACATTGGCACTGTCTCCGCTTGCCCATGGGTGTACCTCGTCCACGGTAAGGTCATTGGGCAAACCTTCCAGCAGAGGCAGGGCATTGACAGGCCGCAGTTCCCCCCCCTCGTTACCAGCCATGAGCACAGCAGCGCGCACAGGCTGGTCCTGAGGCCACGCCATAAGAACATACCCTCTGCCCTTACGCTTCCATTGCCATGCAGATCGGGTACCGCCTTCGTGCAAGACTGTGCCTACCACCTGGGGCATAAGGCTCACGGGGTTCTGGCCGGTCAGTACAGCCCAGGCATCACCCAGACCCTCAAAGTGGGTACGGTCTTGGCCCAGCATGACAGCTTCGGCCTCTGTGGACGTATTTTGTTCCGAGCTCTGGTTTTCCGGCGTTTTCTTGCTGCTCTTCTTGACCATATCTGATTCCTGTATGGTTACGGTCCCATACTGTTGCAGCATTGCGGGACCATCTGTAGTTAGCTGTATCAGCGTCGTCCACCGCGTTCACGGCCTCGGCTGTTTCTGTCACCCCGCTCTCCCCTGTCACCCCGTTCAGAACGTTGGGGACGAGTGGTCTCATCAGGATTCCAGGCATGACCCTGCTCTTCCAGCAGTACGGCCTTACGGCTGGCACGGATGCGGTCACCGTTGATTTCGATAACCTTGACTACCATATCCTCACCCATGCGAGCCACATCGCCGCTCTGTTCCACGCGTTTCACGTCCAGCTGTGAGATATGTACCAGGGCTTCCACATTGGGCAACACTTCTACGATAGCGCCGATTTCTATAACCTTGCGCACCTTGGCAGTGTAGTTTTTGCCAATTTCAGGGCGCTGATCATAGTAGCAGACCATTTCACGTGCTTTTTCCAAGGCTTCTGCCGTAGGTGCAAAGATGGAGATACGGCCTGAATCCTCAATATCTACCGAAGCTCCGGTAGCAGTGGTAATGGCCTTGATATTCTTGCCACCAGGGCCGATGATCAGGCGAATTATATCGGGGTTGACAAAAAGTTCGGCATGCTGCGGCGCAAAACGAGAAAGCTCCTTACGCGGCTCTGCTATGGCCTTGGCCATTTCATCCAATATGTGCAGACGACCTTCACGGGCCTGCTGCATAGCTGCACGCATAATATCAGTGGTCAGGCCGGTGACCTTAATATCCATCTGTACGCCGGTAACACCCTCGGCCGTACCGGCTATCTTGAAGTCCATATCACCCAGGGCATCTTCATCACCCAGGATGTCGGTGAGTACAATAAACTTGTCCCCTTCTTTTATAAGGCCCATGGCCACACCCGCTACCGGTGCGCTGGCTGGTACGCCGGCATCCATGAGCGAAAGAGAACCGCCGCAGACAGCTGCCATGGAGGAGGAGCCATTGGACTCCATGGTTTCAGCCACCACTCGCAGCGTGAAGGGAAAGTCCGTATCTGCGGGCAGAATGGGGCGCAGGGATTTTTCGGCCAGAGCACCATGCCCGATCTCGCGGCGGGAAACACGTACAGGTTTGACCTCACCCACGCAGTAGGGTGGAAAGTTATAATGGAGCATGAAACGCTTGGTTACATCGCCGGTAAGGGAGTCCATGCGCTGTTCGTCGGTGGAGGAACCCAGTGTAGCTACCACCAGTGACTTGGTTTCGCCCCGGCGGAAAATGGCTGAACCGTGGGCACGTGGCAGCACACCAGTCTGTATCTGTATGGGGCGCACACTTCGAGTATCACGCCCGTCGATGCGTGTGCCTTCATTGACGATGCGGGAGCGCACCAGTTTTTTTTCCATGTCGGCGATGATGTCTCCCACACTTTTAAGCGCAGCTTCATTATCGGCCCAGGCTGAATCAGCCTTGAGTTCGACCATGACCTTGTCTTTGACGGCTTTGCGGGCATCCTTGCGGGCCAGTTTTGCCGGCTCGCGCAGCGCCTGTTCAATACCGGCAGCACGCGCCAGCTCTTCTACGCGAGCTACCAGGGCAGGGTCATCCTCATGGGGTGAAAAAGGCATCTTAGTCTTGCCACAGAGCTCACGCAGTTTGAACTGTGCATCAATGAGCGGCTGTATTTGTTCACGCCCCCATTCCAGGGCTTCAATGATCACGTCTTCTGGCAGGAAATGCGCATCGCCTTCCACCATGGTCAGCGCATCACGAGATGCTGCGAAAAGAATATTCAGGTCGCTTTGAGCCTGCTGTTCAAAGGAAGGATTAAGGACGAATTGTCCCCTGATACGTCCGATGCGTCCACCCGCTACAGGGCCTTCAAAGGGCAGGGGAGAGACCACGACAGCTGCCGAGGCCCCTGTTAAAGCCAGTACATCGGATTCGTTTTCCTGGTCGGCAGAGATGACACTAGCCAACACCTGCACGTCTTCATTGAGCCCCTTGGGGAAGAGTGGCCTGATGGGCCTGTCTATGAGACGCGAGACCAATGTTTCACGTTCAGAAGGACGACCGATCTCTCGCCGGAAAAAACTGCCGGGAATACGGCCAGCAGCATACATACGTTCAGAATATTCCACGGTCAGGGGGAAGAAACCCTTGTCAAACTCCAGAGCCTGTGAACATACGGTCACCAGCACCACGGTGCCACCACACTGTATCCATACCGCGCCGTGGGCCTGATTGGCCAGACGGCCACATTCAAAAAGTATTTCCTTACCTCCCACTGTCGCCGTGACGCGTGTGGGCTTGAAAATGTCCAGTGACATATTGAATCCTTATTGATGTTATGCGAAGGGGATTCCGGTAAAAGCGGGCAGGCCTGCCTGCCTGATTTTCCCGGACCCCCCTTTTCACATATTAGATTTTAGGAAGCACTCTGCAGAAGGCCAGAATGCGGCAGGGGGAGCCTGCGGCTCCCCCTGCACCTGATGAATTACTTACGCAGGCCCAGCTTTTCGATAAGGGCACGATAACGCTGGATATCTTTTTTCTTCAGGTAGTTCAGCAACTTACGGCGCTGGCCTACCAGCTTTAACAGCCCGGTACGGGAGTGGAAGTCCTTTTTGTGCACCTTGAAGTGCCCTGTCAGCCCCTCAATACGCGCAGTGAGCAGAGCTACCTGCACTTCAGGGGAGCCGGTATCGCCTTCGTGCTTGGCGTGGGCTTCAATAACGTTTTTTTTCTGGCTGGCATCCATGACCACAGCAGTTCTCCTTGACGGATAAGGTTAGTTCCATAGCCCCCGCACAACGGCCCAGCAGGGTCCCGATGGCCCGGCCTGGCATCTGACAAGTGCCAGAGCTTCACCCTGGGCCAGCATGATGGCCTGTCCATCTTCACGCAAAGGAACTCCCTCCACAATGGGAGTCTTTGCGCAAGGCAGAGCCATACCGTTACGGACCCTGGCAGCCTGTTCCGGCGAGATATGCACCCTGGGCCAGTGCGGCAACGCCTCAGTTATGGGGCGCAGACTGCGAACCAGCAAGGAGGGGTCATCCGCCAGAGCCTGCATATCGCAGGCGACATCCAGGCCGAAGGGATGGCTGTACTCCCGGGTCAGTTCCGTGAGCACGGCTCCGCACCCGAGGCGCATCCCCAAGCTGTGGGCCAGGGAGCGTATATAGGTGCCGGAACTGCAAGAGACCCGAAAGCGTACGAGCGGTAAGCTCATTTCGAGCGTATCCGCCTGTGAAATCTCAATGCGTTTGACCTTGGCAGGCGTTGCCTTACCCTTACGCGCCAGGCGGTACAGAGGTTGTCCCTCATGCTTGGCAGCAGAATAGGGCGGTACTGGCTGTTCTGAAAGCTCACACCACTGGGCTATGGCTTCGCGTATCTGCACATCTCTGATATGCCTCCAAGGCGCTTCAGCCACTATCTGCCCTTCGATGTCCCAGGTATCAGTGGTCTGCCCAAGCCTGATGCAGCCGCTGTATACCTTGCCCCCGTCAGCCAAAAGATGACCGGAAAGCTTGGTAGCCTGACCCAGCAATACCAGCAGCACACCTGATGCCAGAGGATCCAGCGTGCCGGCATGTCCGATCTTTTTTTGCCCTATGCGCTTGAGCAGATTCAGGCAGCGGGCAGATGTAGGGCCGGAAGGCTTGTTCAGCACCAGCACCCCATGGGCCTGCGGCATTGGCTGCAGAGAATGGGCAGACTCGTTTTCTTGCCTCTTGGTCATACGCAGTGGGGAAATTTAGGGCAAAAAGCAGCGAAAGTCAAAGTCTTCTCCAGGCGAGACAGATATCTAGCTCTCTGCGTCATCATCGTCCAATCGGCTATTGATGACAGCCAGCAATGCTTTCCTGCCTTCTTCCAGTGTTGCACGTATACTGCCCCCGGCAGCATTGCGATGCCCGCCGCCACCCAGCTCTGCCGCCATAGAGCGCACATCTGTTTTTCCATAGGATCGCAGATTGATGCGGCACGAACCTGGTACATCTTCTCGCAACAGGGCAGCCACACGTACACCGGCAAGACGGCGGAGCTGTTCCACAAAGCCTTCCAGATCCTCTTTAAGAGCTTGGCACTGCCGCAGATCTTCCAGGCTGACACAGCAAAAAGCAATCTGTCCGTCCCGCTCCAGCCGGGCGCGCTCCATAAGGCGGGCCCAGAGGCGCATGCGCCCCAGACTCCAGGTATTATCCAGCTGCTGCCGAATGTCCGGCAGACGGCAGCCCCCTTTTTCCAACAGAGCACAAAGGTCGAAGATATCTCCTGTAGTATTGCCGTGGCAAAAACCGCCAGTATCGGTAATCAACCCAAGGGCGATGCAGCTGGCCAGCTCACCCTGCAGCGGCATACCCAGCGCCAGAGCCACATAGGCCACGAGCTGAGCGGTAGCCGCTGCTGCAGGCTGCACCCAGTTGGCACGGTTGCCCATACCGTTTCCGCCAAGGTGATGGTCTATATTAATGCTGCGCAGCCCGGGTAGGGCAAGTGCCAAATCCGGCCCAAGACGATGCGGCTCACCACAGTCCAGCAGTACAGCATCCAACGGTGTGAACGGCAGACGGGTCAGACTGTCGTACAGCTGTCCCGGCAACGGGCAGAAGGCCAGAGCGTGTGGAAGGCCTGTACCACTGTAGAGCGTACATTCACGGCCCAGAGCCCGTAATATCCAGCCTGTGGCAGCCATGGATCCCACAGCGTCGCCATCCAGGTTGATATGCGCAGCCACAAGAGCCCTGTCTGTATCACGCAGTGCCTGGGCCATGTGCAGGGCCTCTTTGCGAAAAGGCTCGGGGATATGTTCAGTCAGTGGCATAGATCTCTACCTGGCTGTCTGTCATCTCTTCGGGACAGACAGCTTCCATCATCAGACAGCATTTATCCATCCGGCTGCGCAGATGGCTTTCACAGTTGGATATGGACACCACAGACAAGCGAAGGCGGGTCAGACTGTCTTCTGTACCTGCTTCAGCGATGGCCACATTGAATTTATTGCGGACTTTCTGCTTCAGGCTATTGGCAACCCGGCGCTTGGCCTTGAGATTATCGTTACCGTGCAGGCTGAACTCGACAGTCAGGACAGCAACTAGCATGGACATTTTCTGGAAGTGTTCCGTTCTGTATACACAGGGCATGGCATTGTCGTTAAAAACAGGCCATGCCCCATGCATACAGCTATTTTACAGCGTTGCCGCCTCTTCAACGGTTTCGAAGGTCTCTATGATGTCACCGATCTTCACATCGTTGAAGTTCTCCAGACCTACGCCGCACTCATTGCCTTTGACCACTTCGCGGGCGTCATCCTTAAAGCGTTTGAGTGAGGATATTTTACCTGTGTAGACCACCACACCGTCGCGAAGCAGACGCACCCCGGCATTACGAACGATTTTCCCGTCAGCCACATAGGAACCGGCAATGACGCCGACCTTGGGCACACTGAAGGTTTCACGCACTTCGGCCTGGCCAAGATAAACCTCACGCTGTACAGGCGCCAGCAAGCCGGCCATGGCGCTCTTGATATCGTCCACCAGCTTGTAGATGATATCGTAGAAGCGCACATCCACGTTTTCATGCTCAGCCACATCCTTGATCTTGGCTGTTGGCCGGACATTGAAACCAATGATGATGGCCTTGGATGCCGAAGCCAGCAGGATGTCGGATTCTGTAATGGCACCGGCGCCGCCATGTACCACATTGATGCGCACCTTATCTGTGCTTTGCTTGCGCAGGGCCTCAGTAATAGCTTCCAGAGAACCCTGTACATCGGCCTTGACCACCAGATTGAGGGTGAGAGCTTCCTGGTCCGATGCTCTTTGCGAGAGGAATGTCTCAAGAGTGACGCGAGCTTCTGAAGCCAAGTCGCGTTCACGCTGCTTAGCCGCACGGGAGTCCGCAATACGGCGGGCCAGCTTTTCATCAGCAACCACAAAGAATTCTTCACCGGCCTCAGGCACACCTTCAAAGCCCTGTACTTCTACTGGAAGAGAGGGACCAGCCTCTTTAACCTTCTTGCCCTGATCGCTGGTCAGGGCACGCACACGGCCTGAGAAAGGCCCGCAGACAAAGTTGTCACCCTGACGAAGAGTGCCCTCCTGTATCAGCACTGTGGCAATGGGGCCGCGCCCCTTGTCCAGCTTGGCCTCCACAATATGGCCACGGGCAGCCTTGTCGGGATTGGCCTTGAGCTCCATGATCTCTGACTGCAGGGCAACCATTTCCAGCAGTTCATCCAGGCCTTCACGGGTTTTGGCCGAAACACGCGCCACAATGGTATCACCACCCCAGTCTTCAGGCTGCAGACCCAGTTCGGCCAGCTCACGCAGTACACGATCCGGATTGGCGCTGGGTTTGTCCATCTTGTTGACGGCAACCATGATAGGCACATTGGCAGCACGCGAGTGATTGATAGCTTCGCGTGTCTGTTCCATAACACCGTCGTCAGCGGCAACCACAAGGATGACGAGGTCGGTGACCTGTGCACCACGTGCGCGCATGGCTGTAAAGGCCTCATGCCCCGGCGTGTCGAGGAAAACGATCTCGCCGCGCTTGGTCTTGACATGATAGGCACCAATATGCTGGGTAATGCCACCAGCTTCGCCACTGGTTACGTTGGACTTGCGGATGGCGTCCAGCAAGGAGGTCTTGCCATGATCCACATGTCCCATAATGGTGACCACAGGTGGACGCGGCTTTAGACTTTCGGGGGCGTCGGCCTCCTTGGGCAACAGATAATCGTCTTCGGAGAAACCGGCCTTTTCCACTTCATAACCAAACTCTGCAGCTACTAGGGTGGCGGTATCAATATCCAGTGACTGGTTGATAGTCGCCATGACGCCGAGGCCAAAAAGTACCTTGATGATCTCATTGGCCTTGAGACCCATCTGATGGGCCATATCGGCCACACGGATGGCCTCAGTGACGCGTATCTTGCGTTTGGCAGCCTTGATGGGCTGTGTGGTTTGCGGCACAGTAACCGGCTTAGTCCCTTTACGGCGGGCCTTGCCGCGGTTCATACGGGTGGAGTCATCATCCTCATGACGGAAGTCCCCCTGCTGGAAATCCACAGTGCGGCGACCCTTGAGACGTTTTTTCTTGCTTTGCCCATCACGGCTGTCAGCAGGCTGCGGTGGCTGTTGCTGCTGATTGTAACTGCCAGCTCCAGGCCTGTTGCCAAAACCCGCCGGCCGGGGACCGCCAAGACGGTTGCCCCCCCCCGAACGGTCACGCTCGCCGGGTCTGTTTTGGGGCCGGGCCGGCCGGCTTTCCTGTGTACTCGGTGTCGGCCGGGAAATAATACGTACCTGAGGCGTGGCAGACGCAGCAGTACGCGGGGCCGAGGGTGTTTCTCTATTTTTACTCTCCTCAGAAGCTTCGGTACGTGGCTCTACCACGCGTGGGGGAAGCGTGGGAGCAGAAGAACCTTCAGGCGCAGCCGAGGCGTCAGGCCGGGCCTGGCGGGTCGACCTGGATTTATCCGTACTTTCGACCGAGGGGGCAGCCTCGGCAGGAGGCGTGTTATCTGCCATCTGGGCCGACGCTTCAGTCACTACTGTGGCTTGTGTGGAGGCAGGTACAACTGCTTCTACAGGGCCTGCGTCAGCCTGCTGTGTCGGTGTTTCGGATTTTTCTGCTGCAACCACAGCAGCAGGCGGCACGGATTCCTGCCCGGGCCGGCTGATAACCCGGGCTACAGGCGCTGGCTTGATAATTCTGGCGCGCTTTGGTGCAGTCTCAGCAGGTGCATCGTTCTTTCTGTTTACAGCTGCGGCTTCAGCCGCCTTTACCGGCCTGACTTCCTCATGTGCACTTTTCAGAACCTCTTCCTGCTCAGGCTCGACCACTGAGGCTTCTTCGGCAGGCGCATCTTTTTTGCGACGGCGTACAATAACATTAGGCCGAACTTCGACACGTTCCAGACTTCCGTCTTTACGGTCAGAGAAGTGCAGGCGCAGACGTTCCGCCTCTTCCTGCGTCACAGAAGCAGATGTGGTTTTGGCCGCAATGCCCACTTCGCGCAAGGCACGGAGCATATCCTTGGATTGAACGTCCAGGTCGGACATCAGATCCTTCAGCTTGATTTTGGTTTCAGGCATGCTTTCCCCCTTCAATCGATGCCCTACGGCGCCGCGCTCCTGGCCCGTACTTGGCAAACCTGCGCTCGCAGGCCGGGTCGGAACACAGATACCAGCCCCTGCCCGGTCTGGTCTGAGCGGCGTCGGGACTTAAAATCCCCTGCGGCGTCAGAATATGGCGCTGCAGCTCTTTTTTGGGCAGACGGCGACGGCAGATGACACACATCCGTACCGGCCCGTCAATCCAGGCAGCCTCTGGCTGTCCGGCGCAACAATCATTATTCTGCGGCATCATTCTGCCCCAGACCCACAGCTGACGACTCAGGCTTATCCTCAACGACAGGGGCCAGGAAGTTAATAGCGGCACGCAGATCCGCAATGCGGCTTGCGCTGATGCGCAGTTTTTCAGACAGTTCTTCGTCACTGGCGTCTCGCAGCCTGTCCAGCGTGGTGTAGCCTGCTTCCAGCAGTGATTCGATAGAAACCTCAGCTACGCTGGCCACCTGCTCCAGACCATGCCCAATGGCATTGGTCTCATTATAACGAGTCTCAGTGAAGATATCGACCTTCCAGCTCAGCAGACGCGCCGCCAGCTTGACATTTTGACCCTTGCGTCCAATGGCATTGGTCAGCTGATCGTCAGGCACGATGATCTCAAGGAGATTTTCTTCTTCATCCACTACAATACGCGATACCAGGGCCGGGGCCAGTGCATTTCGAGCATAGGTTGCAATATCGGCACTCCAGACCACGATGTCTATGCGCTCACCACGCAATTCCTGCACAATGTTCTGGATACGTGAGCCACGCACACCTACGCAGGCTCCTACCGGATCCACATCACGCTCGCGAGAGAGTACTGCCACCTTGGCGCGGGATCCGGGATCGCGGGCAACACCCATGATCTGCACAACGCCATCATCCACTTCTGGTACTTCACGTCGGAAGAGGGCTGCCATATAATCACGATGCGCCCGAGAGATGACCACCTGCGGGCCACGTCCCTCCTTGCGCACTTCAATGATAATAGCCTGTACGCGGTCGCCACGCTTGTAGTGCTCACGCGGAATTTGCTCCTCACGGGGCAGTATGGCCTCGGTACGTCCCAAGTTGACCACCCAGCCGCCCTTATCTCGGCGCTGAATGATGCCGGAGACAATTTCACCAAGGCGATCCCTGTATTCCTCGTAAATTATCTCCTGTTCGGCGTCACGCATACGCTGGATGATGACCTGCTTGGCAGACTGGGCGGCAATGCGTCCTAAATCCTCCAGCTTGACGCGAAACCCCACCTCATCATCTAGCTGTACAGAAGGGTCATGTTCACGGGCATCGGCCAGGCTGATCTGGGTATCCTCATTGGCAACGTCACCATCCTCTACAACTATCTTGAACTGATAGACTTCAATATCACCAGTCTCATCGTTGTAGGTTACCTCCACATCCATATCATCGCTGAATCGGCGCAGCACAGAGGTACGCACGGCGTCTTCAAGAGTATCGACCAGCATGTCGCGATCAAGGCCCTTATCTTTACTGATCTGGTCTATAGCCTTCTTGAGCTCAAGGTTCATATTTGCCTCCGACCGTTGCGCACAACGGCATAGAATCTCTGCTGGGCTAGGCTTCGCCCCTGTCCTCACGGGACGTATTTTCTGTCACATCTCTGAGAGGGCTTTTCCTCCCCGTACCAGAACCTTTCCCTTTTCCCGACCCTTTCCCGGGTTTGACCGGCTGCCGGAAAATATGAATACGGCTCACCCTGCGAGCAGCATCCCATGGCAACCTGATTGGGGGGATATCGTCAGGTACAATATCACCTTGGGGCGTAAGCGAAGCTGGTGCAAGAATAAAGCCGCTGTCCTCAAGGCTCTGCAGCTTCCCACGCCAGATACGCCGACCTTCATACGTCATATGAAGCCGAGCCTCGATCATATCACCCAGATAGGGGGCCATTTGTGTAAGCCTGAAAAAACGGCGGGAAAGCCCCGGAGTGGAAACCTCCAGTATATACGCCCCAGGCATGACGTCTTCAACCTCCAGGGCAAGGCCCAGATGTCGAGAGATATCCTCACACTGATCAATGCTGGCCGATATCTGGCCGGCTGCCAGAACATCCTGCATGTCGTTATCACAGACGCCATCCACAGAGCTGTCGGCATCAGATGCGACAGGGGGCACATCCACAAAAAGGCGCAGTATGGTTCGCCCGGCCTGGCTGATCTCTATCCCCCAGATCTGTAAACCCAAAGCGTGCACCACAGGCTCAGCCAGGTCCATGACTATTTGTTCGAGGGCGTGTTCGTTCATCTTGCTCCCATACGTCCTGCGCGGGATCAAGCACAAAAAAAAGGGGGCCTCTTCAGGCCACCCCGCTGGGAACGTGCGTCCGCGTTCAGGATGTGACGATCCTCTCTTGGACGACCGTCTTGAATTGGAAAGTCCCTAGCCCATGTGAGCAGGCTTGTCAAGCAAAAATACCGTATACTATGCTGCAGCCAAAGCTTGCGCCACTCCTATGCATGCCGCTAGGTGACAACCACTCCTGAACTGCTTTTACATTCTAAGTCTAAAATTCATATAACATATTGAAATCATTAATATTCATTGACAGGTACACTGTCGATGAACTCTTGTGTTTCAATAGCTCAGGGGCATCTTTTTGACAATTGGCTTCCTACAGCTAAAAAACTTCCAAATGATATTCCAATAATAATAAATTATTCCAGTAACTTATCGTCGTTTAGTCTGCGATGAAGTATTTTTTCATCGACAGTGTACCTGTCAATGAATATTAATGATTTCAATATGTTATATGAATTTTAGACTTAGAATGTAAAAGCAGTTCAGGAGTGGTTGTCACCTAGCGGCATGCATAGGAGTG
>JAFQNG010000034.1 GCA_017396005.1 Desulfovibrio sp. | reverse complement strand
TTTTCCCATTGCAGAAATTGTATATCTTCATAAAGCATTGCTCCACTGATCGCTGTTTTTTCATCAGTGGCATGCCGCATGAACGCCATACTGCGGAAAATTGACCCAGACTCACAGCTGGCATCGTCATCCATGAACAGGCAGTGCGTATATCCGCCAAGATCCTGATAGTGGATGAGGTTACGCATAAAGCCACCTGTCCCCCCAAGGTTTTTATTGGGGATAAGCGTAGCTCCAGTTACGTCTTCAGTGTCGAGGGTGCGGCCATTGTCCACTACTGTGATGGTAATGGCGTCTTTATAAAGTGGATGCGCACTGATGGCTTTGCTCAGACGGGCTACAGCTGCCTTGACAGCGTCTTCACGTTTAAAAGTGGTTATGCCGATACCAAGACGCACCTTCTGCGTTTCAGGCACATCCGTCAGCCAGCCGCCGCCATAGAGGGTGCACGGGCCTTGCGCCAGAATGCGTATGCCGAGTATTCCCTCTACAGGGTAGGCGCCCAACGGCAGATGAAGTGCTGTCCGCTCTTTTGCCTGTAAGTACCAGTGAGAAAGCGTATGCGTGCCAGCTTCGCTCAGGTGGACTATCTCGGCGATGGCCGAGCCCTTGAAGTCCAGCCAAGCTGACAGATTGTCCACATTGGTGTACTTTTGCCATTTGACTGCACTGAAACTGTTGAAATATGTCAACAGGTCAACGCCTGTATCTGTAGCAAGATGCACATAGCCGTCTTCAAAGCTGTAATAGGCCTGCTCCCCCATGAAACGATAGTAAAGCGGTTCTTCACAGCAAAGCTCATAGGTAGGCGATAGAAAGGAGTACAGTTCTTCGTGTTTCTCGTGCACAAAAGTTTGAGCCAATGGAAAATCGGCAAAGATAGCAGACTCTTCCAGTGGGAGCAAAGAGATTTCCAGAGTTCCGGATTGAATCCTGCTCAGATCAAGTGAAAAACTGCCATGCTCAGTATTTCTAGAGGAGAGTGTTTTTTCACCAATCCAGGTAAAGCTTTTTCCTTCTGTGCTGACACCTGCGCGTAATAATATGTTGCCAGTAAAGCAGAGATAAATTTTAAAATTGTTTCCGAATGAGGATTTTAATGATGCAACATTAAGGGGAGCATGTTGAATTTTATCCAGTTTGAACCACTTGCCTTTCTGAAGATACAGGCTGTCTCCAAAAAGACACATTTCACCAGAAGAAATATTTATATATTGGAAAATATTTATGTTGCACATTATATTGTCCTACAATAGGATATTTGATATACAGCAATATTTACGAAAACAGGCTATAAGGTGTTTTTAATAAGTTTATATAAAATTTATAGTATAAAAATTATTTATGATGATGAAAAGTATTTATTTTTGTATTGTTTATAGTGTTTTTTTATTAGTAAAAATGCAACAAATGCTTTACATGTTATATAAAAATTTTTTATTCCTCTTTTTTTAAGAATCATAACAACTGTATTTAAAAATGATATTAGTATATATTTTTTTCCAAAATGTTTATATCTTAATAAATACCAATTCCTTATTCCGTAATATCTTCTTGTCATGTTAAATGGTTTATTAAAGCTTGGATGCCAAATGTTAATACCATTTTGACATATTATACTAGCTTTACATCTTACACTAAATTCTATGTCATCACCCCAACAAAAAAATTTTTTTGATGGCCATGCAAATTTTTTAAATGCAGAACAGGGAATGACACAATACCACCAACCAGCATAGGGGTGTGTACCCAAATCAACTATATGCCTAGTACAGGCGGTTAGTGCTTTTTGAAGTTGCTTGTTATCTGTCAGGTTAAAATCACCTATACGATGACTTTTAATACAACCCCGTTCATCAATGGCCTCGCGCACGGCATGGCAAAAAAGCGGGTCTTCACGGGTCAGGCAGTTGCCTGCAATGAAATGCTCCTGCTTTTCTGGCTTGAGATATTGCAGCAGGGTCAGTGTGCGCAGCCAGGCTTCTTCGTGGGGCAGGGCATCATCATCCATGAAGAGCACATGACTGTACCCTTTTTCTACTGCCAGATGGGCACAGCGGTTGAATGCGCCTGCGCCGCCGATATTGGCTTCACTGTTGATGATGGTCACCTGTGGGCAGGTGCTCAGGCCGCTCAAATCATCATCAGGGTCATTGTTATGCACATAGAGATGTGTTGCAGCGGCAAAATCGTTCTGCGTTGCCACCACACGCTCGTACAGGGCGAGGGTGGAGCTGATGTCGTCACGGCGTTTGTAGGTGGGGATGCAGACAGCAAGGCGCACCTCCTGAGGCTGTGCAGTGCACTCGGCCAGCCATGCGGCGCTGCTCAGCTTAAAGTCTGCTCTTTCTTCCCAGGCAATATAGGCATAGGCAAATGAGCTGTCCGGAATGTGCAAAAGCCGCTCAGCTGCGTCAGCCTGCAGCTCCACTGACAGGCTCTGCCTGATGTTGAGCGCATGGTCTGTAAGGTGGACCGTGACAGTGCCTGCACCGCCATACTGCAGATGCAGATAAAAATTGGCAGCAGTGGTATTTTCTTTCCAGATAGTGAAAGAGAAGAGATTGATATAGGTGCAGGTGTCAAAGACAGTGCAAGTATCCTGTACTGTCTTGTGCACATACAGGGCATCAGCCTGAGGATAAAAGTCGTCAAGCACGATGTTTTGCAGGCGTACCAGCTCTGTGTGGTTCATATGCCTGCTCCCTGTGCTGTGCCCATGATGACCTCTGCCACCTCCCGCAACGCACCACCGCCACCACAGGCCTGCAGTACCATCTGCGCTGTCTGCCGCACTGCAGTTGCTGCATCACTCACTGCAACTGAGCAGCCACAGCAAGCAAACGCCTCCAGATCCGGCAAATCATCCCCTATATAGAGCGTCTCTTCCTTGCTCACCCCAGCTTCTGCAATAATACTCTTGCAAGCCTCTCCCTTGGTTTGCTGTCCCACCCTGAAGATGGTAATCCCCAGATCCTTCATCCGTGCCCGCAATGCCGGGCAATCCCTGCCAGACAACACAGCCACCTGTATGCCGGCCTGTTGCAGCATCTTGATGGCAACGCCGTCACGGGCATTGAATTTCTTGATGCACTCGCCCTCTGGCCCGTAGTACAGGCTGCCGTCGGTCAGCACGCCGTCCACGTCAGTGATGATGAGCTTGATCTTCCGTAACTTGGCTGCCAGTTCCGGGCTTATGCGCGTATCACCCACAGAGAGAGCAGGATCAGCAGCCCGCATATCAGCCAAAGCCACGGCTCGAGCGTCAGCAGCGTTTGCATCCATTTCCTCCCGCACAATGGCGCGTACTGCTTCCAGATCCTCCGCTGTGTCCACACCCGGCGCACAGGGCGCGACCTCCACAGTCAGCATGGGCATGCCCATTTGCAGTAAACGAAGCTGTTCCAGTTTTTCTGCAGCTTCCAGAGGGCTTTGGGGATGCCTGCCAAAGGCACGCAAGGCATGTGGCCGATAGGCATAAAGGCCTGCATGGCCCCAGTACTGCACAGAGGCTGTATCTGCATCCCGCACAAAGGGGATGGCTGCACGACTGAAATACAGGGCACGGCCCTGATAATCCCGCACTACCTTGACCAGGGCAGGATCCTGGGCCTGTTCTGCGCTGATGGGGTAGCAGAGTGTTGCCGCTGCCACATCCGGCGTATCACGCAGGGCAGCTACAAGGGCGTCCACATCCTGTGGACGCAGCAGAGGCTCATCGCCCTGTATGTTCAGATAGATGTCTGCCAGATGACTGCGGGCAATCTCCACCAGTCGGTCAGTGCCAGAGGCGCAGTCTGGTGAGGTCAGTACGGCTGTGCCGTCAAAGCTCTGCACGACTTCCATGATGCGGGCATCGTCAGTGGCAACAAGTACTTCATCTACCAATGTGGCCTGCCGCACACGCTCATAGACATGCTGCACCATGGGCTTGCCGCAGATGTCAGCCAGAGGCTTGCCCATCAGACGGGTGGAGGCATAACGGGCAGGGATGACAGCCAGTACCTTCATATTGCTGCCCCCTTGGCAATGGCGTCCAGGGCTTTGAGCTGGGCGAGCAGGGGCGGCAGGCTGCGCAGGGGCAGCATATTGGGGCCGTCGCAGGGGGCCTTGTCCGGATCAGGGTGTACTTCCATGAACAGGCCTGCGATGCCCACGGCCACGGCAGCACGGGCCAGCACGGGTACAAATTCGCGCTGGCCGCCGCTGCAGTTACCCTGTGCGGCGGGCAGTTGCACAGAGTGGGTGGCATCAAATATCACAGGCGCAGCAGTGGCTTTCATAATCTCCAGGCCGCGCATGTCCACTACCAGATTACCATAGCCGAAAGCCGTGCCGCGCTCGCACAGGCAGATGTTGTCATTGCCTGTGGCTCTGGCCTTGTGCAGCACATGGGCCATGTCTGCTGGTGCGAGAAATTGCCCTTTCTTGATATTGACGGGCCTGCCTGTGGCAGCCACTGCCTCGATAAGATCTGTCTGCCGGCAGAGAAAGGCCGGTGTCTGCAGCATGTCTGCCACTTCTGCCACGGGCGCGGCCTGTTCCGGCGCATGCACGTCAGTGAGCACAGGCACGCCCACGCGCACACGCACATCAGCCAGTATGGAAAGGCCCTTGCCCATGCCGACACTACGATACGCAGTGCCAGACGTGCGGTTGGCCTTGTCATAGCTGGATTTGTAGATAAAGGGCAGACCAGCCGCGCTGAAGATCTCCTTGAGGGCAGCCGCAGTCTCAAGAGCGTGTGTGCGGCTTTCAATGGCGCACGGCCCGGCAATGACGCACAGGGGGGCTGTATTGCTGATGGGGCCTGTCTGACGGCCCTGAAAATCCAGAGAAAAGGCAACAGCCATCATTC
>JAFQNG010000033.1 GCA_017396005.1 Desulfovibrio sp. | reverse complement strand
GGTTCCGGTGGCCTATGACAAGGAGCTGTATAAGCAACGACACAAAATAGAAATCATGTTTGGCAGACTTAAGGATTGGCGCAGAATTGCCACGCGTTATGACCGTTGTGCCCATACATTCTTTTCTGCCATTTGCATTGCTGCCATTGTTATCTTTTTTATTTAATGAGTCTTGAGACTAATCAGACAGGAAAATCCGTCAAAACGGACACATCTGTCAGATCAAGTCTGAACTACTGCAATTCAGAATCCTCCCCTAGCAGTTTTTTTGCCTTGGCAGCCTCCTCACGGGCCTGCTTGAGAGAGACCTCCAGTTAACAGATTTGAGAAGCATCTGCCTTGTACGTCTGATGCGCAGGGGCTTGACAGCAGCTAACCCTAGTTTTACAAGCAAAAAAGATTTTATCAATCGGAAGAATGTATGCGTTTCTACTTTTCTGTCGGCATGGGGTTGTGCTCCTCCGGCTTTCTACTGCTCTTTTCGCTACTGCTCTTTTCGCTTTCAGGGTTCTCTTCTGCCCATGCTGCACAGGTGTTATCGTCAGCAGTACCACAACGACCTGAACTGCGTATTCTCACCAGCCTTTTCCCAGTCTATCTCTTTACTCGCAATGTGACGGCAAGCCGTCCCTATGTTCGAGTAGATCTGCTTATTCCTCCCCATACAGGTTGTCCGCATGACTATGCTCCGACGCCGCAGGATGTGCAGAAACTGCTTGCAGCTCATGTCATCATCATCAATGGACTGGGCTTGGAAAATTTTCTGGAAGAATACCTTGAAAAACTGTCTCCTGAAGTCACCCTTATAGACTGCTCACGCGGCATTACCCCTCTGCCCCAGTCGAGCCATAAGCATTGCAGACATGATCACGGGCATTTCAATCCACATATCTTTGCCGGCCCACGGCAGGCGGCCCAAATGGTCTACAATATTGCAGAAGCCCTTGTCCGCCTTGATCCGAAAGGGGCTTCAGCCTATACGCATGCAGCCGAAGCCTATGCAGCTCGCCTTCTCTCACTGGAGAGACGCCTTTATGCCATGGGTCAGGCCGCTTCAAACAAAGGCATCGTTCTGCAGCACGATGCTTTGGCATATCTGGCCCAAAATGCCGGACTGAAAATTTCGGCCATACTGCAAGAAAATGATGATACAAGCCCGTCAGCTGCCAAACTGCTGGAACTGACACGACAGATTCTGAGCAGCAGTCCGCTGCTCATCGCATCAGAACCACAATTCTCTGATAGACTGGCCCAGACCCTCGCGCGAGAAACTGGCCTGCCCCTCATCAGCCTGGACCCTCTGGCTTCCGGGCCGCCAGATGCTCCTCTCAGCCATTACGAAGCTGTCATGGCTGCTAACTGCAATCTGCTTGAGCAATATTTTGGCAAACCCTAAACATCTCCCCCCTGCTGTTGTTTTCGATGCAGTCAGTGTGCGCTATGGCAGGGTCAGCATTCTGGATACAGTAAACGCACTTGTGCCGCGCGGCAGTAATACTGTTCTGGTAGGACCCAATGGCGCAGGAAAAACTAGTCTTTTGCTCTGTCTGCTGAGAGAGCTGCCTTACAGAGGTAATATAACACTTCTGCCCTTGCCCGATGGCAGACAGCCACGTCTTGCCTATGTGCCGCAACAGATGACTCTGCCTTTAGGGCTACCGCTGCTGGTCGAAGAGTTTATTTTACTGAACCTTGGAGGGCGTCCACTCTGGTTTGGCAGAAAAGCCGGGGAAATCACCAGTGTGAAGGCTTGTCTGGCCATGGTAGACGCGCAAAATCTCTGCAAACGGCGCCTGAGTGACCTTTCCGGCGGTGAATTACGCCGGGTACTGCTGGCAGCCGCACTGGGTCGTAAACCTGATATCCTAGTTCTGGATGAGGCAGAGGCGGGCGTTGACGTGCGCGGGGAGGCGCTTTTTTGGGAAATATTGAACTCGACTCGCCAGGCGTATGGTTTCACGCAGATTATGGTCAGCCATAATCTTTCTCTGACCGCTCATTATGCAACCCACGTCATCTGTCTGAACAAAAGCGTACAGGTGCAGGGCCCACCCCGTAACTGTCTTGATGCTGCACAGTTATATCGGCTATTCGGCATCCCCATCCATCTCTATCCCGAACAGTGCGAACTCGAAGTCCCCGGCTGCCCGGAGTGTGGAGCCTTCAGTCATGCTGCCCATGAACATGGAACCACCCTGGCCCCCGTTATCCCGGTATCGCTGAACCATCAGGTGGAAGATAATTATGCCTGATCTGGCGCCCGTATACAGCCTGCTGGGCATGCTACCTTTTGACTGTCTGCAATTACGCTTCATGCAGCAGGCTCTGCTGGCTCTGCTTTTGCTGACGCCCCTGGCAGCCATCCTGGGCGTACATGTGGTTAACTGTCGTATGGCCTTTTTTTCAGACGCAGTGGGGCATTCAGCGTTTGCAGGTGTTGCGCTGGGGCTTTTGTTTGGCCTTGATCCCCTCCTGACCATGCTGCTTTTCGGCCTGATGGTGGGTCTTTCCATTATGACTATGCAACAGCAACACAGACTTTCAGCAGATACTGCCATAGGAATCATTTTCTCTGCTGTTGTGGCCCTAGGGCTAGCTGTTATCAGTCAGGCTGAGGGGGCAGCCCGTGATATGCAACGTTTTCTTCTGGGTGATGTACTTACCATCAATGAGCACGAAATATGGATTCTATTTGCACTCTTTGTGCTGGGTCTGATATTTCAATATGTTGCCTATAACCGTCTACTGCTTATCTCGCTCAACCCGGTCATGGCCCATACGCAGGGTATAAGAGTTCGTCTGTGGCAATACCTTTTTGCAGCCCTGCTTTCACTGGTGGTCATGTTTGCCGTACGCAGCGTCGGTGTACTGCTGGTGACGGCGCTTCTCATCGTACCCGCAGCTGCGGCCCGCAACTTGACCACAAGCGCCGGAGGCTTGTTCTGGTGGGCTCTCATAGTTGGCCTGAGCTCCGCGATAACTGGACTTCTGCTTTCAGCACAAGCCTGGCTGGGTACGTCCAGCGGCGCTACCATTATACTGACGGCCTGCTGCTGGTTTGCGATCAGCCTCCTATGGTCCGCCAGGCAGAACAGCCGATGCTGATTTTTCCTCCTTCCAACGGGACAAAACCTTGCGAACAAAATTCTGTGTTTCTGCAAAAGGAGGAATGCCACCATACTTTCTCACATTGCCCGGGCCAGCGTTGTAGGCAGCCAAAGCCAGTTCAGGTGAACCAAATCGCAAGAACTGCTGCATGAGATACTGAGATCCGGCATAGACATTAGCACGCGGATCAAAGGGGTCGATCAGCCCCAGCACTTCCTGAGTGTCAGGCATGATCTGCATGGCGCCCTGAGCGCCTGCATGGGACTCTGCCTTATGGTCGAAATCTGATTCCGTACGAATAACCGCCAGAATCAGGGCCGCATCCAGACCAAAAATTTCTTCAGCCTCTCTGGCCAGAATATTCCACAGTTCTGGTGAAGGAGACTGATCTCCTGAAATCCTTTCTGTACATGCCAGAGGAGTAAGCGAAATCATGCGGGGGCGAGATGCTGAAGACAAAAGATGTGCATGGCGTGACATGGCATAGACATTTGACATATCAGCTGTTGTAACAGTCCTCGCTCTGTCTGCAGAGCTGACAGGTATCTGTGCCCTGCGTATGCCTTTGCCCGGCTCTGTTCTTTCGCTGCTCCCGACTGCAGGTGCAGAAGCTATGCAGGAAATGCGGCGGGCAACCTCCCTCTCTTCATAATCATGAGAAAGAATGCCTGTACCGGGGATTGCAGGTGACTGAAAATCGTTTTCCACATTCATGGACAGTACAGGCCGAACAACTGTCGTCTCACGAGATATTACAGCACGAGAACAGCCGGACGTTGTCAGCAGCAGGAGCATGCAGATAGCGTTCCTGAATACGCTGTTTTTCATATCTTGTCAGCTGACGTACCGGACGACAGTCTGAAGTACAGCTCTATGGTATTTTCACCATCAGAACCACTGTAACAATAATGTACAGCCACATTCTTCACTAGATGTACACCCAGTCCTCCGATGGAACGATCTTCCAGAGCCTGAGCAGTATCCGGCAGTGGTACTTCCTGAAAGGGATCAAAGGGCGCCCCCCAGTCTCTCATCCAGATACATAAATACGGCATGTCGTCCAGCCGAACCATGCGGCAGCCCAGTTCCACCATACCCCAATGTCCGTCCTCTCTCCCTCTGCCAACTGTGCGTTCTGGATCGGCATAGGCATAACTGACCACATTGACCAAGAGCTCTTCCACAGCCAGTTCTACAAAGGACAATACATCATGGTATGGTGCTTCCACATGCTCGCTCAGAAAAAACATAGCCTGTGAACAGCTTTCAAGACTGGCAGGGAGCAGTATCCTGGGCATAAATGCCTCCTGACGACACTCTAGCATCAGCCGCGCAGGGCGACCCGAGCTTCATCGCGGCTGTCGCATACAGCGAGCATGGCTGTGAAGCCCGATATACGAAATACTTCCGCCACCATGGGCTGCAGTGCACAAAAGGCCAGCTTGCCGGCAGAAGTACGGACAGATTTCACCAGTCCCAGGATACTGCGCAATCCGGCTGAGCTGATATATTCCAGCCCTGCCATATCAATAAGCAGACGAGCGCCCTGCCTTGGCAGAGCTCGTACTGCATTATCAAATTCCGCTGCGGTCGTCGCGTCCATACGTCCAGACAACTCCAGAAGGGTAACGCCCTCCTCGTCTGTTATCACTATTTCCATAAAAGATACTCCCACATACTCTACTGATAGCTGAGCAGCAAGCCCTGACTGATTTTTAGCCAACCATCCAGGGTAACGAAAAGCAAGAGTTTGAACGGTAAGGATATGGTCATGGGAGAAACCATCATCATGCCCATGGCCAGAAGAATATTGGAAATGATAAGGTCTATGGCTACAAAAGGCAAATACAGGAGAAAACCGATCTGAAAGGCCCGCGTCAGCTCAGTTATGGTAAAGGAGGGCACAAGAATGAGCAGATTGTCCTTTGTGATGCTGCTGCGCCGTCTTTCAGGCCAGAGGCGCTGCGCTGTGCCCATGAAGGTCTTCAGTATGGCCGGATCAGTATTCTTGTTCAAAAAATCCCGCAGCGGCGGCGAAACCTTGTCCGCCACTGACAGAATCTCCTGAGGGGTGGGCTTGACGCTCAGACGCTGCCTTTCCAGCAGCTCAAGCGTGTCCATGACCATGGGAGACATGATGAATATGGTGAGGATGATGGCCAAACCGTTCATGACCATGGCCGGAGGCACCTGCTGTACGCCCAGCGCATTGCGTATGAGGCTCGTGACCACCACTATCTTCACGTACGAGGTGACCAGCATGAGCATAAACGGCGCCAACCCCAGGACAGCCAGGCCAAGGATAAGATACAGCGGGTTGATCCCGGCAAGGCCCATACTACCTTCCTTCTCTGTCTGGCGGTACAGAAGCAGGCTCTTCATCCCCGGGGATTCCTGTGATCTGAATCCCTGGCATGCCACCCACATCCACCAGACGTCCCTGGGCAGCCAGACGTTCTCCTATACGTATGCGCACAGGCACAGAGGCCACATCGCCTCCCAGCGCAAAGGTCAGGCCCGGTGCAAGAGCAGCCACTTCATCAACACGCAATTTGAGACTGACCAGCTCGAAGGTGACAGGCAACTCCAAGGCATCAAGGGCTTCAGACGGCAGAAGCTTTTCCTCCAACTGCTGTCCGACTTCAGCAGCTACTTCCTCTGACACAACATTTGCAGTGGATTCTGACATGACTATCTCACTGATATCATCTGTTGGATTCTCCATATGGGGACAGGTGGCATCGGCTCCTAGCAGGGAAAGCACACCATCGTGCAAACGACAGATAAAAGCAGCACCGTCCGGCAGACGTAGACGCGGACTTTCCGGTGTCCAGCGTTCCGGCAGAAGGACATCACCCAGACCAAGGCTCAAGGCCTCACTCCGGGACAGAACCATACTCCCGATTTCCACCGGACAGGACAGCAATGCCCTGACAGCCCTCCCGGACAGGCACTGAGACTTACGCAGAGGTAAGGATTCAAGCCTTTCCAGCAGAAAACGTGCGGCAGACTCTTCTGCCCAGAAAAGCCGCAGAAAAAGAATTTCATCATCAGGCAGAGTCAGAATCAGCGGCAATGGTGCTGCCCATTCCGGTTCAGTGGCAGGGGCGGCACAGAACCGGACGTCACAGCCAAGCCATGCTGCCAGCATGGACAGTGCAGGAACAAAAAGCCGTTCCAGCACAGCTAGCCGCAACGCCTGCGGTAGGGCAGAAAAATCCCGCCTGGGCATGAAAAGCGGTGCAGTAGCCGCAGTTTGCCCCTCTGCCTCACTCTCTTCTTCGTCCAGCCCTGCTCTGTTCAGCGTGTCCTGATTCTCCTGATTGATAAGGGTTCCTGCCCGCCAAGCGGCCAGATCCGGCTGCATGGCAAGCGCTTCCAGAGATGAGCAGGTCAGCTTCCAGACTGCATCAGCAGTCTGTATATGAAGGACAGCCGCCGGAGCAAAAGGGGCCGGGTATTGTCGAGATGCCTCACCGCCGTCAAAACTCAGACGGCATTCCTGCGATAATCCCGCGCCGGCATCTACAGGCAGAATACAGGGCAGCGCGCGGGAAAGCAGGGCATTACACAAACGGGCCCTGAGCGGGGGCATGGCAGACAGGACCAGAGGAGAAAAATTCTTCATAGAAAGTTACTTCACCATATTTTTTCCGCTAACACATTGAAATATAAGCAGCTAGTTACAGCTCAAAATTTTCCTTGCCCCCATAGTTGCCCCCACACAGTCGTGGCTTAAAATGGACTCATTACGCCATCAAAATCTGACCCCGT
>JAFQNG010000032.1 GCA_017396005.1 Desulfovibrio sp. | reverse complement strand
TTTGACAACACCAACTTCACCATCTACCGGAGGACGCTCTTCACATCGAAAGTTTTTGCCAGCCTCTATTTTATGTATAAGATTTGCAAAAGTTTTCTGTGACCAGCTTTCCTTCCCTATCCCCCTCTCCTCTCTCCACTTCGCCGTCAGCTCACCTGTAAACGCCTTATGCAGTATGGCGGCCTTGCGGCTTTCAAAACTATCGAGGGCAGCTTGGGCTTTTTCTCTGGCCTCGTCCAACTTGGCAAACAGGGATTCTATGTGCGTGACGATGCGTTCCTGCACATCCAGAGGAGGCATGGGAATAAGAGAATTTTTAATAATCTCTTGAGAGATATTGGGTTGTGCTCCTCCTTTTGCTTTGTTTATAAAATTAGTTTTTTCAGATTGAAGGTAGTAGAAAAGATATTTAGTTTTACCACAAAAAGAACTTGCACACGCACAAGCCTGATTTGTCGATGAAGGTACTCCAAGAATAGCAGTTTTTCCTATAGTTGCACCGTACATTGCAATAATTACAGTATCTTTAGGAAAAATTTTAGCACTGGAATTATTTAACCCATCTTCTGTTATATACTCTTCGGATGAAAAGATATAATCATCCAATAATTCTCCAGTTTTAATCCAAGGGATAGTTCCACCATAGTAACCAGGTATTTTTCTTGAGGGCGTACCTCCTGAGCCCCAGCTTGCGGCATCCCCCAACCGCACCCACTTCCAACCTTCCGGCAAAGGGTACGGCTGCTCCTCCACAGGCACGGGGGAAAGTTCCTGTGTATCCGGCTTCGGGGCGTTCTTTCTTGGTCTGGCCATGTTTACGCCCTCGCCCTGGTCAGAGACTGCAATTCCCGCACTACGCTTTGCAGCAGATCCACCGCCTCTTCAAGCTGGGCTATGCAGGCTTCCCCGCTCTCAATGGGGTCGGGCAAGTCATCATGGGCCAGCACAGAAGCATCCCGGATAAGACCAAGGTCAAGGCTGTTGCCCTTGGCGGCTATGGCCTCACGGCTCAGCACGCTCCAGCGTTCGTCAGCAATGCTTTTTCTGTCCGGCGCGTCATAGGCGGTTTCAAAGGCTGTGAAGTGTTCCTTTTTCAGCGGGCTGGTCTTACCGAAGGACGGCATGTTGGTACGCAGGTCGTAGAACCAGACTTCCTTTGTATTGCCCTTGTCGTTCAGGCCACGCTGGAAAAAGAGCACATTGGTCTTGACGCCCTGGGCATAAAAAATGCCCGTGGGCAGACGCAAGACCGTATGCAGGTCACACTTGTCCATCAGTTCGGCACGGATGCGTTCGCCATCGCCGTCGGCAAAAAGCACATTGTCCGGCAGTACCACGGCGGCACGGCCACCGGGCTTGAGGCTGCGGTAAATATGCTGGAGGAAGTTGAGCTGCTTGTTGCTGGTGGCAAAGGCAAAATCGTCACGGGCGGCACGTTCCCCGCCCTTCTTGGTGCCAAAGGGTGGATTGGTGAGCACAAGGTCATAACCTTTCATGTCCTTGCCCAGCGTGGAAAGGGTATCGCCCAGGGTTATCCTGCCTTCTATGCCGTGCAGCATGGCGTTCATCAGGGCAAGGCGATGCGTGTCGTGCACCAGCTCGCAACCGCTGAAGGCAGCGTATTTCTGAAAAGTTGCGGCTTCCTCATCCAGCGTGAAATAGTCGTCGGTTTGTGCGCGCACATACTGGTCTGCGGCTATCATAAAGCCAAAAGTACCACAGGCCGGGTCATTGCAGCTTTCGCCGGGCTGGGGACGCATGAGCCTGACCATCACGTCAATGAGCACGCGTGGGGTAAAATACTGCCCTGCACCGGACTTCTTTTCATTGGCGTTCTTTTCCAGCAGACCTTCGTAAAGATTGCCCAGACCTTCTTCCTGAGCGGAATACCAGTCCAGGTCATTGATGCTGGAAATGATCTTTTCCAGATTCTTGGGCTCTTCAATATTGGAAACAGCGCCCTGATAGATCTGACGCATACGGTCTTTGCCGTGTTCACCCAGCTCTGCGAGAAGCTTTTTATAAAAGCTCTTCAGCTCAATACCGCTCCTACGGGCTAGTTCGTCCCAGCGAAAGGCAGGGGGGATGTTGGTTTCTGTGCCGGTCTCCTTGGCCATCTTGAGAAAGAGGATATAGGTCAGCTCGGTCACATACTGATGGTAGGTGATACCGTCATCCCGCAGGACGTTACAGAGATTCCAGAGTTTGGCGACAATTTCCTGTGTGGTCATGCGGCAAGGCCCCCATCGTCATATAAATAGATATTCAATTCAGCCACAATACTCTCCAGATTGTTCCGGAAGAGCCTGTTCAGAGCGACAAAGCCGCCCTTGCCTCGAAAAGCAGGGTGAGAATCAAAACTCGCAACGGAAAGCACGGACTCATTGAGCAAATAGCTTGCCATGCGGTCGATCCATTTTTCTTCTGCGCTGGAAAAGTCATGGGCTGCCTTCAGCCGGGCAACTGCGCGTTCGATACGCTCCTCATGGCCCAACAACTCGGCATTGATGGCATAACGGCGGATAAAACTGATGATATCGGCAGTAATCGCGGTATTACTCATGCTGTTCAGGGCAGAATTGAGCTGCCGGACAGTGAAACCCTCACGGCCAAGAGCAAGACGAAGGCTCTTCAGGGCCTCGCGCGTCAGGTCTGCCGGGCGGGTACAGATGATGTTGAGAGCAGCTACCTCGTTACGGTTGTTCTGCACAAAGGTGGCAAAGGCTTGCAGGTAGTCCTGCGGCGGCAGATTTCCCTTGCCGTAACCGCGAGTGTGCCCGGTGATGCCATCGGGCTTGTTGTCGATGACAATACCTCTGCCCCCACGATAGCCCTCGTTCTGGATAAGCTCAAAAAGGGCGGTCTTGGAGAGCAGCAATGTCTTGGCCTCACGTGGGCGCATGTCCTGAAGGCGTTCCATGAAGTCGTCAGGGCTGTCTCCGGCCATGTCGGTAAAATGCTGGAGTATCTCGTCAGTCATGCTGCGCTTGCGGCGTTGCAACTTGGCAATGATCTGATTGACCTGATTCAGAATCTGGACAGGCTCTTCCATTATGGCCAGCCCGTCCAGCAGCTGTGGGAAGGTGGCAGACGGATTGACGGCCACGGGCTTCATGGTGCTGACCGGCTCAAGGGTCTTGTAGAGCCCTACGGCGTCATAAATTTCAAAATGCGTCTTGTCGATGGACGGGCACAGGCGGGTAGCGCGGCCCAGCATCTGCTCATAGAGGATGCGGGACTTGACACAGCGCAGAAAGACAAGTCGACTGATCTCCGGCACGTCGATACCGGTGGTCAGCAAGTCCACCGTAACAGCGATACTGGGGAAGACCTCGTTCTTGAAACGGCGGATGGCCTGGTCAATGGCATTGCGGTCGCCAATGCTGCCGGTTATCTTCATGATGGCGTCAGTATCCATCAATTCCCTGGCATAGATCTCCTTGAGGATACGCACGATCATATCTGCATGCTGGTCATTGACAGCATAGATGAGCGTCTTGCCGGAGGCGGCATCCTCAGGGTCGATATACTGGGCTATCTCTTCCAGAACAGCGCGGTTGAAATTTTCATTGACCACGCTTCTATTGAACTGGCTCACGTCAAAATCAAGCTCGTCCTCCAGCAGCTCGCTGTTACTTACTACACCGGTCTGCGGATCATAGGTGGTGATCTGTTCGCCCTGTTTGTAGTGGATACCTGCGGTACTCAGGCTGGTGGTGAGCTGATGCGGCGCATCATGGTCCACCAGATAGCCGTCGATGACAGCCTCACGGTAGCCGTAGTGGAAAACAGGCAGGCCGAAAATCTGCGTGGTCTGGAGGGCAGGCGTGGCCGTGAGGCCTATCTTGACTGCCTTGAAATAGTCGATGACTTCACGGTAGGTGCTCTGATAGTCGCGTTGGTCACGATACAGGGCCTCGTCATCGCTCATCTCCCTGTCGAGGATGTAGCCCCGGTGGGCTTCATCCACAATGATGAGGTCATAGTCAGTGACAGCGGGCAGGGGGGCGTTGTCCTGACTGTAGAGGATGCGACGGGCCATACCCTGCACAGTGGCAACATGTACACGGGTTTCTTTATCAATGAATTGTTCTGACAGGTCCTTGATATTGTATATTTTGTCCAGGGGCAGCAGTTCTTCAAGCTGCACATCCTTGAAGACATCAAGGGCCTGTATGCCGAGGGCATTGCGATCCACCAGAAAGAGAATACGGCGAAAGCGTCCGCTTTTCAGAAAGCGGTACATCATACCCAGCACGGTGCGGGTCTTGCCGGTGCCTGTGGCCATAGCCAGCAGGGCCGTCTGTGCACCCTGGGCAATGGCACTTTCTGCCGCGCGGATGGCTTGCAACTGGTAGTCGCGCAGATTGAGACCGCTGGGGTCTGTGAGGAGGTCTTCCGACATGGCGGCAAGACGCTGTGATGCTGCGTCCATATCCTGTTGCAGCAACTCCTCAATGCCGGAGGGGCTGGGCCAGCCATGC
>JAFQNG010000031.1 GCA_017396005.1 Desulfovibrio sp. | reverse complement strand
CAGTCCAGCGGGTCAGCCTCCGGCACATCAGGCAGCAGGAGCACATGGCTGGCGTGCCTGGCCAGCAGGCTGTCCACATTGCGGGTCACGCCCACCACAGGCAGGCCGTGCCGCCCGGCATAGAGGATGATGTCAGAAAGCTCGGCCGTATTGCCAGAATTGGAAAAGGCCAGCACCACATCATCAGGCGTCAGCATGCCCAGATCGCCATGGCCGGCCTCAGCCGGATGGATGAAAAAGGCAGGTGAGCCTGTGGAAGAGAGCGTAGCAGCCACCTTGCGGCCCACATGGCCGCTCTTGCCCATGCCGCTGACAACAATGCGGCCTCTGGCAGCATACAGGCAGTCCACAGCGCGGCAGAAATCC
Organism: Desulfovibrio sp.; assembly: GCA_017396005.1. GTDB lineage: Bacteria > Desulfobacterota > Desulfovibrionia > Desulfovibrionales > Desulfovibrionaceae > Desulfovibrio. The sequence goes on along the minus strand of JAFQNG010000031.1, from coordinate 2,801 downwards.
GCACCAAGACCGGCAGCCATCTGGCTCAGGGCCTGGGCCTCCTGCTGCAAGACAGTAGCGCCGAACCCTGCTTCCTGCAGGTCTGTTGCTGTGGCGGCACTGTCGGCCTTGTACTGTACCCTGTCACTTGCCATGCAAAACTCGCCGCATTATGCCTTGTTCAGCTCTGCCTTGAGGCTCTGATGTGCGTTGAACTGCACAACAGAGCAGGAGGGGATGACGCGCTCCATGCCGTTACGCGAATCCCGCCCTACACGGGCGCTGTACTGCTTGATTTTGAATTCACCCACCCTGGGCAGGGTAACATCGCGACCAGCCGCCAGAGCATCGAAGAGCGTCTCCAGCAACGCACCACAACAGGCAGAAACCTGCTGTACGGTCATTTCTGGTATGCGCTCCTGCGTGCGGACTATGAGTTCTGTTCTGGTCATGGCCGATGTATCAGTTTGTATATAGGGGGCCCGAAGGCCCCCCAGGTCGAGCAGAGTTGCAGATTAGAAGGAGTACACGAAGGCCAGGTTCAGGTTCCAAGCGTCGTATACTTTATTGTTCATGTCCTTACCAACTACACGGGGACGACCGTCAGCGCGGTCTTCCAGCCACATGGCAACATAGCTGGCGTCAAAATTGATGAGGAAGTTTTCGTACATCTGGTAGGTATTGGTCAGGCCGACTTCCAGAGCTGTATCCTCAGTGGTCAGATACATGGCTTCCATACCAACGCTATTGCCAAATACATCGCGGTAGTAAGGGTCAAAACCGTTGGCGTAAATTCCATTTTCAGCCAGTTTGCGGCCCATCTTGGGGGCATTGGTGCCGCCAATGAGGTTGACACGGAAGGTGTGCTTGAGGTCTTCCACAAAGCTCATGTCCCTAACACGAGCGCCTACGCCCCAGGTACCGCCCATGCCATTACCGATAACAGAGTCACGGGCAATGTACGGGTCGCCGTCAAAGGCAAAGTTGGAGAACTGGTTGGTATTGTTGGCGTCAATGGTGGGCAGGCGTTCGGAACCATTGGAGGGATTGCCATCGTCACCGGAAGCATACCAGCCCACGATACCGGGAATACCCCAATCCATCTTGTATTCGAAGAGACCGGAGAGCAGCCAGCCAGCGCGGTTGTAGCGGCTGTTGTGGTCCCAGTCTACCGAACCGTAGGTGAAGTCCCACGCGAAGCGGAAGGGATCAAACATGGTGATGTCGCCGGTCAGGCCGCCCCACCAGGCAGTAGCGTAGTTCGGACGGGGAGAGCTTGCATTCGGATCACTGGCAATGCCACCATCGTTATGGAGAGCACCACCAGCAGGGAAGAAGCCTGCCTTAAAGAAGCGCCCTTCAGACCCCCAGCCTTCATTCTGTAGTATACCATTACCAGCAAACGCAAACATGGCCCACGGGGTCACCTTCACGCCATCAAAGGTCATCGGCAGGAGCAGAGCAAAGGCATCAAAATTGTCATTATACCCGCTACGAGGCGTTCCGCCCTTAGTAGGAACTCCACCGTTGTCATTGTAGGGGCGGGCCCACAGGGCGGTCAGGCTGACATTGTCGGTGAACTTGTAGCTGGCAGTGATACCGGCCACATCGCCGTTCAACACGGTGCTGCCGGTGGTGAAGCTGGGCAGAGCCATGCCCTGAATACCCATGCGAACCTTCAGGTCAGTCTGCGGAGGCATCCAGTCGATGTATGCACGCTTCACTTCTACAATTTTGCCATCAGCGCCCAGGGCGCCGCCGGTGCTGTCCTGGCCCCAGATAGTGTCGCCGATTTCAAAGAAAACTGTGCCGGACAGGGCTTCGGAGGCCACAGCATCCAGCTGCAGGCGTATACGCTGCATGGCTTCGAAGTCATCCTGATTTTGGTCTGTATTTCTCTGCCCCCAGCCGCGGGCATCAGCAAAAGAGCCGTTCTGACCATAGTCAAAGCTCATGATCCACTGACCCTTGGCCTTGAAATCAATGGCCTGAGCGCCGGTAACAGCGCTGAGAACCAGACCGGCCGCCAGTACAAGCGTAGCGATCTTCTTCATGTGAATACCTTCCTTCATTTATGCTGCGTCCTCCTCCAGTGAGGCGCTGCGTTGCCAAAAACAACGTCAGGATGTTGCCATAGCCACAAAAGCGGCATTGACAGACACACTGTCGATGCAGGGAGGCAATTTGCATTATAAATTGGGGTATTGAGTTAAAATAATTGAACTTTTTATAGAGGTGGGCGAAGGCAACAATCGACCTTTGGCGCCATCTTGCCATTTTGAGGGTAAAAGGATATTGATTTTCAACATTTCATCGACAGTGTGTCTGTCAATGCAAAATTGAAATTTTATTATGTATTCCGCAGGGTTAGGCCTGTTATGGCGCATAGCCTGCGGTTCCTGTTAGAGCGAATTTTTTTCAGATTTTTTTGCCGGCTCGCCTGCTGCTCCACAGCCCGGCTGCTGTGGCGGCCACAGGCCCCAATGCCCCTCCTTCAATGTCGGCCGGTGTGGCCGCTCTGTTGCCATGCTTCCATTCCTGTCCTGCCGAAAGAGAAAGGCACTCACTGTCTGGGTAGCCGCAAGAAGCGAAGCCTGCCCCAAGTGGGAATAACGCATGGTCGTGCGTGGGTCGTCATGCCCGAGCAGGGCCTGCACCTCGTAAAGCGAATGCCCGGCATTGACCAGCCAACTGGCAAAGGTGTGGCGAAAATCATGCACGCGCACATCCTGCAAACCCAGAGGGCGGCGTATCTTGTTCCAGAAGCGGTAAACGTCTGAAAGAGGCTTGTCTGGCGTACGACCGGGAAAGAGCCAGGGGCT
>JAFQNG010000030.1 GCA_017396005.1 Desulfovibrio sp. | reverse complement strand
CAGAAAACATATCTTTTCCTATTAAAAAGTGTAAAAATTTTTATGATAATGTAATTCATGAATATTTTAATCATTGTAATATTTTCACCATATCTACAAACAGAACAAGCATTACCATATTCAAGTCAACACTTAAGTCTATACTTAAATCAACAGTAAAACACATAATATTTATTTTTGGAATAAACAAATATATAAAAATATAAATAAATTAAAACATTTATCATAAAAATAAAAGAATAAGCAAAACTATACAGCTTCTGCAGTCAATATATGGGACTGCAGAAGGTATGCCCTATGAATACCCTAATGCCGCTCATCTCTGTCGTCATCCCTGCGTACAACCATGAAACGTATGTCGAAGAAGCCATACGTTCTGTCATGGAGCAGGACTATTCTCCTGTTGAGCTCATCGTCATCGATGACGGCTCGAAAGACAGCAGCTGGGGCGTCATCAACTCGCTGAAAGACGAATGCGAGAAACGGTTCGTACGTACTGTGTTCCAGACGCAGGAAAACGCCGGTACCTGCATCACGCTGAACCGCCTTTTTAACATGGTGGAAGGCGACTTTGTATACCTCTTGGCGTCGGACGACGCCATGAAGCCCCATGCCCTCAGCCGGCTTCACGGCTTTCTGGCAGAGCACCCCGACTACGTGCTTGCTGTAGGTGATAACGAAATCATCGACTCTGAAAGTCGACGTGCCTTCTGGGACAGAGATAAGAAAGTCGTTTACGAAGAATCGGAAGCAGCCTACCTGACTTTTGCCGACATGCTGCAGAAGGAAACGAAAATAGCGTTCGGTTCCGACGCGTTTGGAAGTTACTCTAGCCTGTACCGCACCAACCATATTCCTAACGGCTATCTGATACGACGCAGCATTCTTTCCAACATTCCTCCCTTCACTAAGGAAGCCCCCTTGGAAGACTGGTATTTGATGCTGCAACTGGCCAAGCATGGAAAAATGAAATTTCTGCCGGAAATCATTTTTTCCTACCGCTGGCATGCTACCAATACCGTAAAGCAGACGGAACGCATGATCCTTTTTACTGAAAAAACAAAGGCATATGAAGACAAACTCCTGCTTTCTCTTCCCGTCTCATCCATGACGGAAGAGGTGCAGGAAGTCTGCCAGATCGGCGCAGTCTATAAGAATGGTAGCATCAAGCCCTTTTTCGAGTGGAAAAAGAGGATGGGTCCCAAGGGACGAGTGTTGGAGCTAATTTTTTTCTCAATGTTCAAAGCCAGTTTAAAACGAAACTAGCGATGCTCAGTATTTAAATTTATTGTACAAATTTTATATTTATAGATATATAAAATTATAATATGTATATTAGGCCAGCAACTTTCTTACTTTATAAAAACTGTATTTTTAAAAATTTTAAAACTCCTTGTTTTTAAAAATTTTAAAACTCCTTGTTTTTAAAAGACATAAATTAATTCATTATCAAATTTTTCTTATCCAAAAACGAGAGAACTCATGCAAAATTTCAATAACCACCCCGGCCTACTCGAATCCGCTATTGAAATCCTCAGACAGGCTGTCACCGGTAGACCCTTTGCTAATCAGGCACAACTGGCTCGTGCTTCTGGTGAGAGTGAGGCCAATATATCAAGATGGTTAAGTGGAGCTTCAACGCCGACACTGCGCAGGCTGGAACCTGTGCTCATGGCCCTGGGGGTGCGTTTTACCATGCGTGGTGAAAAAGCTCCAACCATGGCAGTGCACAAACGCCAGCCTGACCTTGATATCCAGCCAGACCACTGGCGTATACTGGATAAGGCTGCTCCCCTGCCTGATATGCTGGCGCTGGAGATACGGACCGATGACCTTTCCATGTATCCCACACTGACGCCTGGGGATGTGGTCTTGGTAGATACCCGCCCTGCTCCGCTGCGTGACGGGCAGATCTACCTTGTGCGCGAGCCGGATAAGGCCAGGGGGGCCTGCATGTTCCGGCGATTGTCAATGTCCAGAGGGCACAGGTTCGGATTGATGGTGCTGAACCCTGACAACCTGGCAGGCGGTTATGCGCCCATTGTCACACAGGTAACCATGAGCGAACGGCCAGAGAACTTTATCCTGGGGCTGGTTACAAAAAGCATTACTACTATTGTTCCCAAAACAACTGAGCAGCAAAGTGATTCAACGACAATATAGCGGCACAGCAGGACGTATTGAAAACAGTCCAGAAAATACGCCAACTCACAAACTTGCCGAAGCAGCAGGCAAACTGTTATCGGCGGCTGGATTCTGTTCCAGCTCCTCAAATAACAGAACCCCTGGGGGACTGCCTTCTCCCAGGGGTCAAAACCAATGATATAGCAGTTCCTGACTGCGAAATCTGCGGGAGCTGGCCCGCAGGGCAGGGGGTGACCGCCCCTTGCCCTGATTTCTTCCTACCTGCCTGCTGCCCTGATGTCAAGATTCCGGTAAGAAATGATATACGCCGTTCAACGGCGCTTGAACCTGTTACAAAAACAGTGACAGCCCATCCCCCTTTCTGAGTATTGCCGGAAAAACAAGGAGGCTATTATGCGTAAGGTATTTCTCTTGCAGGCGCTGACTGTGGGGCTGACCATGACTTCGGGCTGTGCCCCCAAAATTACAACAATCGGTACCCCCCAGACGAACATACCGTAACCGACTCAAGAATTTTTAACCACTCTTACAGCAAAACATACCATTATTGACACAGGCTCGCCCGTATCGTAAACCGTAATGGCCGCCTTGGGCCTTCTGTGCCGCGTCTTCCCCACGCATGTGCTGTAGTGAAGGGTAAGGCTTTAAGGTTACGGAAGCTCGTGACGAATTATATCTGACAAGCATGCGCCTGTTGAGCGTGAATGAAAAAGAGAGAGCAAGGGCTATACGGAAGCTTGAAAAGAGGGCAAAAAAATAAGGCGAATGGTGGGGCCCGGCATCCGAACCAGGTCGGCAACCCCACATAGAGCTCCAAGGCAAAAGTCTGTGCTACGGCCGCCGGAGTATCACCGTGTCACATTCGCCCGTTGAAAAAAACTTTAGTGTCGTTGTTGTAAAAAGTCAATACTATAGGTCTATTGTAGAATGCAGCTGTTTGACCGTGTTGTTACCCTGAAAGCCCTTGACAGTTGGGATTATGATAACAATGCTGGAAGCAAATGGCTACTTCCTGAATCCCACCAAAGAAGTTGAAGACTATATTGTCCGTATAGCAACAGAGAATATTCCTGTTGAAGATGTGGCAGTATGGTTACGACGAAAAGTTATACTTTTGTATCAACACCTCTGAGGCACTTCTGTCCACGCACTGGATGGCATAAGAAGCCCCCGCATATCTGAAAATCAGCGCGAAGAAGGCCCCAGAACTGGACGTGAGAGGATAGCTGCCTATGCGGTCAGGGCAAACCAGAGCAACCACGGCTGAAGCGTATGGACAGAGGCCGTGAAACAGCTTAGTTTGATGGTGAGACGTGCATGAAGAAGGCACTGGCAAAACGTATTGCTGACATACTTGAAAAGCTTGGAGTTGTCGGTGTAGCTATGGCCCTGTATCAAAAGGAAGCAGAACCTCTGTATGGCTTGCAACGACTTTCCTTGTCGTCAGTTGCATACTGACAGTATGGGAGAAAAAGTCATGTCGGCATGGACTGCATATGCAATAATAGGCGCGATTTTTTCCTGTATAGGTCTATGGGCTTGCTGGAGCAGCAATTCTTCGTAGGTAATCGCTCCCATGATTTTTTCTGGCCCCCACTACGGGGCCTTTTTTGTTACTGCAGTCCGTTCATTTTCGTTTTTTCATATTGCCATAACACCCTGAAATAGCATATGAATGCCAAAAACATTCTGCCTTTTTGCGCAAAGCGGCCGGCCTGGCATGCGCTGGCGTAAAACCGCAGAATACAGCCTTTTAAGGGAGGATGGCATGAAGGTCGGTATACAGAACAGGATTTTGCTCCCGATTCTCGGCACACTGGTAGTCATTATTTTTGGCAGTGCCATGATCCTTTCCAGCAGGATCGCCGAAGAACTGGACAGGAACTTCGAGTCGCAACTGACCACAACCTGCAGTATGCTGCACAGAGGCGTTGCCAATACCGCTGTCAGCTATAAGGCCAGCGTCAATGCCATGGCAGCACTCAACCGCCTGCGTACCCTGACTGATATTTTTGTCCATGGTGGTACGGAAGAAGAGAAGCAGCAGGCCCTTGAACGCTCTCAGGCCACTCTTGAAAGTCTGGTAGACGTCTACAAGATGTTCCCGGTCATCAATATCACAGATCCTACGGGCCTCGTAGTAGCGGGCACCAACAAGGCCGCCATCAACAAGGTCAATGTCAGCAAGCGACTGTATTTTCAGCGCGCCATGAAGGGTGAGACCAATTTTTCTGTACCCATCATGAGTATGGATATCAACGCTGCCGCCACGGTCGTGGCTGCACCGTTGAAAAGCTCTGACGGCAGACCAGGCGGCATTATCTACGCCATCCTTCCCTGCTCGGAAGTTGTGCGTGAAACAGTCGAAGGCATTCAGATAGGCAAAACAGGGCGAACCTGCATTATTGACGGCAAAGGGGTCATGGTGGCGCATCCCGATGCCAGCGAGGTGCTTACTGATGTCAAAGAAAGCGCCTGGGGCAGGCGTGTACTGGGGCAAAAATCAGGCCTTATCGACTATGAACAGGATGGTACGGCCCGTATGCTGGCTTTTAGGTACGAGCCGGAGTCCGAATGGTATGCCGTATCCTTCATGGATCAGTCTGAAATAGATGAAACCGTGACCAGCATGCGCAATATCATCCTGGGCCTTCTGCTGGGCGGCACAATCCTTATCGGTATCATAATCTACCTGGTCATCAGGCCTATCATGAGTGCTCTGCTCAAGGGCGTCAACTTTGCTCAGGCAGTAGGCAGCGGCAACCTTGACATACGGTTTGACCTGCAGCGCAATGACGAACTGGGGCTGCTTTTTAACTCCCTGCGTGAAATGGTCGCCACACTCAAGGCCAAGATCAGCGCGGCGGATGCGGAGTCAGTCAAGGCCCGCAGTGAGGCTGAAAATGCCCGCAAGGCCATGGCCGAAGCTGAAAAAGCCCAGGCAGAAGCGGCAACCAAGGCCGAAGCCATGCAGACGGTAGCCCGCAAGCTGAACGAAGCCGGCAATATCATTGCCTCGGCCACCACGCAGCTCGCTGCTCAGGTAGAGCAGTCGGACATCGGGGCCAAGGAATCTGCCACACGCCTGACCGAAGCTGCCACGGCCATGAACGAAATGAATGCCACAGTGCATGAGGTAGCCAGAAACGCTGCTGAAGCTTCTTCCATCTCGCTGGAAACACGCGAAAAAGCAGAACTGGGCGCCCAGGTGGTTGAAGGTGCTGTCGCCACCATCGAGAAGGTGCATGATATGTCCCTGCAGATCAAGGAGGATATGAATATCCTCAATTCGCACGCGCAGGATATCAACCGCATCATGGCCGTTATCTCTGACATTGCTGACCAGACCAACCTGCTGGCACTCAATGCCGCCATTGAGGCAGCCCGTGCCGGGGAGGCAGGGCGCGGCTTTGCCGTCGTAGCAGACGAGGTGCGCAAGCTGGCTGAAAAAACCATGGAATCCACGCAGGATGTGGGCAATGCCATCCGTGCCATTCAGAACAGCACTGACAAGAGCATGCACGGGGTGGAACAGGCTGTGGCCAGCATCGCCGCAGCTACGGAACAGGCCCGCAACTCAGGCTCTGCCCTGGTGGAAATCGTCGCCAATGTGCAGGCAACGGCTGATCAGGTGCAGGCCATTGCCACAGCCAGTGAACAGCAGTCTGCCGCCAGCGAAGAAATCAACCACAGCATCAGCCTTGTTAACGAAACAACATCACAGACAGCCGTAGCCATGGGTGAGGCGGCCAAGGCCGTCAATGAGCTTTCGACCCAGGCCAGCCGCCTGACAGATCTTATTGAAGAATTGCGCAGAGCATAACGCCTGACAGAAACCATCCTCCCCCGTTTGAAGATGGGGGAGGATGGCATTGCCACGCCTCAGTCAAGACAGTATCTCAAGAAAACTTCAAAATACGCGCCGGCTGATCGCCCGGCGACTGCAGGGCAACGGCCACGGCATCACGCAGCTTGCCAATGATAGCCGCGCTGCTGTCAAGAGGCTCTGTCTCCATACGGGAGCTGGCCTGCAGCAGCTTTGCCGTACAAAGCAGGTAAAGCCCGGCAAGATTATGCGCGAGCCGGCTTTCCTGATCAAGCGTACGGGAGAGCTCGGTGAGAATCTCTATGGCACGGGAGATGTGCCTTCCCTTGTCAACATAATTTCTGGCAGTCATCTGGCTTCTGGCCGCACCTATGGAAAGGAGCGCATCATCATAAAGCCGGAGCAGCAGATGGGCTGGCTCTTCAGCCCTGCGTTGTCTGAATGGCAGGATATTGCCCATTGTTCAGCCCTGGGTAATAGGTGGAGCTTCCCCTCCCCACGCAAACCAGGCAGTACAAACTTACGGTAAAATTGCTGCAAAGAAAAGAGCCACGAAGACCTCCTGTGGCAGGATTACTCATCCCTACGCCGCTTTTCCCACAGCTGTATCGTTTCCATCCTCTGCTGCCGGCCGCGCTGCAAAGCCTTGCAGGCCAGCACCGTATTCTTTGGCAGGCCGTATTTGACCTTATATTCTTCTTTGGTCAGATCATGCTTGGCAAGATGCCGCTGGGTGATGATTCTGAAACTCTTACCGCATTCAAGGCAGACTACAGACTTTTCTCTGATGGATCTCCGGGCCTCAAGGGCAGAGACCTGCCTGACAGGCTCTTCCACCCTGTTGTCCATTTCGTTGAGTCCGCTGGCGACCCTGGCTACAAAGGCCGAAATCTCATCCTCTGTCATAACGCGCACACCGGCCTGTGCCTGCACCAGTCCAAGAGCCGCTTGCAGATATTCGTCCATATATTCCCCCGGCAGATAAAAATACCAAAACAATCTGTGCAATAGTATGTGGGAGCCTGAAAAAAGTCTATCAGATTCCACAAAAGCCCGCTTCTGCCAGCATGGCTGTGCCCAGTGCGCCTGAGCGCAAAATACGCACTCTTCCTCCTCCCAGAGGCTCCACAAGTGTGGAGGGCGCCCCCCCTGCCGGATCTTCATCAGGATGGCGTGGCAAAATCAGGCCTCCCTGCCCTGCAGGCTGTGCTGCAGCCAGCCTGGCCGTAAGCTCAGGCGAGACCTCCTGATAATACCGTGCCGGGGCCTTGCCGCTCAGGTTGGCGCTGCTGGCTGTGAGAGGCCCCCCGGCCAGTCGCGCCAGCAGTGCAGCCAGAGGGTGTGGCGTCACCCGCAGGGCTATCTTGCCCGCACTGTTGACCAGCGGCGATGGCAGAGCCTGCAGCGCCCCGGGGCGTACGGGCAAAAGCAGGCTCAGAGGGCCGGGCCAGAACAGTGTGGCCAGCGTCAGGGCGTCCCCGTCAAGGCAGGCCAGTGAGGCTGCCTGATCCATGTCAGCAGCCAGCAAGGGCAAAGGCTGCTGGACGGACCGCCCCTTGAGCTGATACACCCGCCCTACGGCACGGCCCTGCGTGGCCAGACAGCCCAAGGCGTAAAAGGTTTCGGTAGGGAAAAGCAAAACCCCTCCCCCGGCCAGACAGATCGCCGCATCTTCAGGATCGGCATAAACAGTCAGAACAGACATGACAGGTAAACCTCTGCGGCTTATCGGTGTAGGCAGATTGAAAATCCCGTTCTGGAAGGAAGCCGCCGCCCACTATCGGGAGCGCCTGGCGCGCTGGCGGCGTCTGGACTGTACAGAAATACGTGACGGCGATGCCGCCCTGCCTGTAGACAAACGCAATGCTCTGGAAGGCAGGCGCATCCTCGAGGCCCTTGGCCCGCAGGATATTCCCCTGATTCTGGACGAACGCGGTCAGGAACTGGACTCGCCGGGGCTGGCGGCCCTGCTGCACCGCATGGATCAGGAGGCAGCAGGCCGGGCCTGTTTCATCGTGGGCGGGGCCTTCGGTCTGGACCAGGCCGTACGTGACCGTGCCCGGCGCATGCTGCGCCTTTCGGCCATGACCCTGCCGCACGAGCTGGCCCGTGTCGTCCTGCTGGAGCAGCTCTACAGAGCAGAATGCATCCTGCGTAACGTCCCCTATCATCACTGACGGTCTAGAGCACCTCGTAGATACGGGCAAAGACATTGTCATAGACCAGCTTGAAATAGGGGGAGAAACGCGTGTCCTGCGGATGTGCCAGCAAAAGCTGCACCATGAGGGAGTTGTAAAGGCTCTGGTCCACAGCAAGCTTCTCTTCGGTCACCCGGTTGAAAAGAAAATTCACATTGCGACGGGAGTCCAGAAAGGCACGCTGCTCTTCCGGGCTGGCGGCAGGATGGGCGTCGAACCACTCCTGTATATAATCACGCCCTGTCACGCCGGTCTCTTCAAAAACGCTGATGGACGAGGCATAGATGCTCTCAGCCCGTCCCTCCAGGCGTACTTCACCCGTATCCAGCCTGTAGGCCACCTCTTGCGGCACGATAGAGAGGGCCCCGCCCTCACCGCTGCAGCTTTCAAAATTCCAGTGGCCGAAATTGCTGATCCAGAAGCCCAGACGCAGCATCTCAAAACTGACCACCACAAAAAGCCGCCCCTCGGCTTCCACCAGCGGCGTTTCCGGCGAACGCAGGCTGTCCATGAGCTCCTGCGCACCTCTGCCGTCAAGGCCGGCGAAAACATGCCCGGGCTCTCCGCCCGCTCTGGCCGTATAACGGATGATCTGCCGGGCAAAGCGGGGATTATCGGTGGCAAAGACAGCAGCAGGCAGATAGAGTGATGGCCCGCCATGCTGCGCACCGTCAGCTATGGTACTGCGTCTGGCAAAATGGTGGGCTGCATAGCCCCAGTCCCACCAGAGCCAGAGTTTGGCGTCTTCGGGCGTGATGGTACGGGCGCGCAGCAGAGCTTCCGCATGCCGGCGGTTGATCATAGGGCCCTGCGACATGGCCGGGATCATCTCTATGAAAGGCAGAACCAGCAGGGCCACGAGCAGGGCCGAGGCTGTAATACCTGCCCAGGCTCTGCGCAAAGGCTCCCTCAGGATGCGCTGCAGCAGCCAGAACAGGGGCAGACTCAGGCCCACAGCCATGACAGGCGCACCAAACATGACCATGCGACCCCCCAACCGGGTACTAAGCAGGGCCAGTGCCGCCAGAGGCAGCAGAAAGAGCGCCCCCGGCCTGCGAAAAAGCACCAGGGCGAAACCGGCCAGCCCGAGCAGAGCAGCCTCCATCCATGGATGGAAATAGGGCAGCAGAGCAGCCAGGCTCAGATCCTGCACTTCGATGATGGACTGCGCTACAGACGGGTAGACCAGGCTCAGGCCTGCACCAGTGCTCTTCACATCGCCTGCACTCTTGAGATATGCCCCGGCATGATTGATGAGTACTGTCAGAATACCGCCACGCAGCATAAGCACTGCTGTCAAAAGCCAGAGCCCCGCCAGCAGGGAGGGCCTGCTGAGCGCCCGCAGCAGCGGCCTGCCGCCAGGTGCGCCTGCAGCAGCCAGAGCAAGACTGCCCCAGCAGCCGGAAGGCCCTGCCAGTGCAGGCAGTGCATAGGCCAGAGAGCCGAGCAGCAGCAGGGCACGCCGCCCTCGCGGCGCCAGGACAAGACTCATGACGGCCAGCAGACCAACATTGTAACGGAGCAGATAGGGAAAAACCGAATGCCATTCCTGGGACCACCAGGAGACAAGACCTGATACTCCCAGCAGCAGCATCCACTGCCAGCGCAGGGGATTGCCCAGGCGCTCTTCACGCACATGCCCGTTCAGAAAGCCTTGCCCGGCCCGCAGGCCCGAAGCTGCCATCAGACGTCGCAGCAGCATACGCGGCAACAGCATATGACGCATGGCCCAGCAGGCCGGAACCAGCGCCATGAGCAGCGGAAAGAAGATGGTTACCAGATCAGTATCATAGTAGCCCAGCAGCGTCCGGCCTAGAAAACCCGGCGCCAGGGAGGTCAGCAGGCCTGCCGCCACACCGGCTTCCATACTGCCCAGGGCCCAGACCCAGGCATAGACGATGAGCGCCACCAGACTGGCCAGTACTGCCGGAAACCAGAAGGCCACTGCCGCCGGGTAGGTCCCCAGCATGGCTGCAAGGCCCTGCAGCATCTCGGCCATGGGATGGCCTGCAGCCAGACCGAAGCCTTCGGCCCCGGCTACCCAGTGATAGGCGTCATGGGTCGCCAGCAGCCACTCCAGGCCCAGCCGGTATTCCGGGTCCTGCCAGCTGGGCCATTCGGCCATGCGCAGGGCAAAGGCCAGCGCCATGGTTGCCAGGCCCCAGGCCAGGCCGCGCAGGCGGTAATACACATCAGTGGCGTTCTGTATGCTTTCCCGGCTCATACGCCGCCCGTTGCAGAGGTCGGGCTGATCGCCCAGAGCCAGCGTCTGTCGTCTGCTGCCATGTAGGGATGCATGCCTGCAGCGCTCCAGCCCCGTGGCAGACTTTCCGGTATGGGCTCAAGGGCCATGATGATGACCAGCCCATGTTCATCCAGATGTGATCGCGTCAGCGTCAGCACATCCTGCCAGGGCATGAATGCCCGGCTTATGATGCAGTGGGCCTTATGCGGCTGTGACTGAAAAAAATGCTCTGCCCGACCGTGAAAGACATGCGTGTTTTGCAGGCGCAGACGGCGCAGTGTCGAAGAAAGAAAGATGGCACGCTTCTCACGGGCTTCGACCAGGTAATACTGACCACGCGTAAAGGCCATGCGCAAGGGTATGCCCGGCAGACCTGCACCCGAACCCAGGTCCCAGCAGAGAGGTGCAGCCGGCAGAGGCAGAACCTGCAGAAAGTCGGCAAGATGAAAGCTGTCCACCACAAGACGGCCCCATATTTCACGCCAGGAGCGCGCACCCACCAGATTCATGGCCGCATTCCAGCGGCAGAGCATCTCCAGATAACAGGCCAGAGGCTCCAGAGCTGTCTGCGGCACTGTTGCACCGCAGACCTGTGCCAGCTGCGCCAGATGTTTTCTGTCTACTGTGTCTTGCATGGCTAATGCATAGCCCTGCTACGCCGGACTTGCAAGCCCCGCGCCTATCACGTACAAGTACGGTTCAATCATTCGGGAGTATGACATGATGAAAACAGCACTGCTCTTCCCCGGCCAGGGTTCACAGGAAGCCGGTATGGGGCGTTCTCTGGCTGAATCCCATACAGAGGCCATGCAACTCTGGAAGCAGGCCGAACGCATCAGCGGGCTGCCGTTACGCGAAATCTACTGGGATGGCGATGATGCCGCCATGAGCGACACCCGTGCCCTGCAGCCGGCCCTGACTGTAGTCAACCTGAACCTCTGGCGGGTAGTGGCCGAAAAAACCAGCCCCATGGGGGCAGCCGGGCACAGCCTTGGTGAATTCAGCGCCCTTGCTGCTGCGCAGGTTCTCTCACTGGAGACTGTACTGGAAATCACCTCACTGCGCGGTCGTCTCATGGCCGAGGCCGACCCTGACGGCAAGGGCAGTATGGCAGCCCTGCTCAAGCTGGACGAAGATACCGTAGCTGCCATCGTACGCGAGGCGGCTGATGAAAGTGGTCTGCCGCTGCTGGTAGCCAATTACAATACACCCGCACAACTGGTCATCAGCGGCGCACGCGAAGCCGTAGCCCTGGCCTGCAAAAAGGCCAAAGAACGCAGGGGACGCGGTATGGAGCTTAAAGTCAGCGGTGCTTTCCACAGCCCTATGATGGCCGAAGCCAACAAAGAGCTGGCTCTGCTGCTGCGCAGGGCTGTCTGGCAGAAGCCGCGTTTTCCTGTCTACTCCAATGTAGACGGCCTGCCCGCCCATGACGGCGAAAGCCTCCGTGAAAAATGCCTGCTGCAGATGGTCTCCTCTGTACGCTGGGTTGAGACCGTGCGCCAGCTGTACGCTGACGGCGCGCGCACCTGGCTTGAACTGGGGCCCAAAGCTGTACTTGGCAAAATGGTCTCCCCCTGCCTCAGTGGCATGGCAGATGACAACATGCGCGTGGAGCTGGTGAACGACGACGCCAGCGCCACTGCCCTCTCTCTTTAACCTGCAACCCCCTGAGGCTTTCCATGCGCGCCATCCACGTTCTGCGCCAGTCCATTGCGGCCATACTGGAAGAAGAAGGCCTGCCCTGGCCTGAAAAACTTGTCATTGAAGCCCCGCGTGACCCCAGTCACGGCGATCTCTCCACCAATGCGGCCATGCTGCTGGCCAAAGCGGCCCAGACCAGGCCGCGCGACCTGGCGCAGAAACTGGCAGAACGCCTGCCCGCACTCTGCCCGGACATCATCAGGGCCGAAGCCGCCGGGCCGGGCTTCTGCAATGTCACCTTCAGTCAGGCCTTCTGGCGGCAAACCGTGCAGGAGGTGGAGGCCGCAGGCATGGCCTACGGCAACAGCCAGAACGGGGGCGGCCAGAAAGTGCTGGTGGAATACGTTTCTGCCAATCCCACCGGCCCGCTGCATGTGGGGCACGGTCGCGGTGCTGCCGTAGGAGACAGCCTGACCCGTCTGCTGCGCCGGGCAGGCTATACGGTGGATACCGAATATTATATCAACGATGCGGGCCGTCAGATGCATATTCTCGGTCTTTCGGTCTGGCTGCGCGTACAGGAGCTGGCAGGCCGTAAGCCACAGTTGCCGGAAGACTTCTACCGCGGTGACTACATCATTGATATTGCCCGCCGCATGCTGGAGGCCGACCCTGCTCTGGCCGATGCCCCCGAGGCCGAGGGGCTGGAACGCTGCCGTCTTTTTGCCGTAGACGATATCCTGTCGGGTATCAAGGCCGACCTGCAGGAATTCCGCGTGGAGCATCAGGTCTGGTTTTCGGAAAAAAGCCTGGTAGAACGCGGGGCCGTAGATACAGCCTTTGCTGCTCTGCGTACAGCCGGACACACCTTTGAACAGGAAGGCGCCTTCTGGTTCGCCACCGAAAAAATGGGAGACGACAAGGACCGTGTGCTGCGCAAGTCTGACGGCAGCCTGACCTACTTTGCTTCAGACATCGCCTACCATCACGACAAATATCAACGTGGCTATCAGTGGCTTATCGACATCTGGGGCGCTGACCATCACGGCTATGTGCCGCGCATGCGGGCTGCCATAGAAGCCATGGGGCAGAAACGCAGCAGTTTTGACGTGGTACTCATCCAGCTGGTCAACCTGCTGCGCGAAGGCAAGCCCGTCAGCATGTCTACCCGTGCCGGCACGTTTGAGACCCTGGCTGATGTGCTGCACGAGGTAGGTGTGGACGCCACACGCTTCATGTTTCTCTCACGCAAGAGCGACAGCCCGCTGGATTTCGACCTGGAACTGGCCAAACAGCGCAGTATGGATAACCCTGTCTACTATGTGCAGTACGCCCATGCCCGCATCCATGCTGTGCTGCGACGTGCCGCCGAACGGGGCATACATCTGCCGGAAAAGACCGATGCAGCCATGCTTTCAGGGCTGGACACAGCCGAAGACATGGCCCTGCTGCGCAAACTGGCCGCCTTTGAAGACATGCTGTCCACAGCTGCCAGAGCGCTGGCTGTGCATCACGTCAGCGCCTATCTGAGCGAGCTGGCAGGGCTGCTGCACAGCTACTATGCCAGACATCAGGTACTGCTGGCTGACGATATGCCGCGCAGCCTGTCCCGTCTGGCCCTGCTTCGCGCTGTCGGGCAGGCCCTACGCAACGGTCTTGACGTGCTGGGCGTCAGCGCACCTGAATCCATGTAGGCCATGCCCCGAACCCTGCAGAAAAGCATGTCGCACAACAGCAATACCAAGGCCGCTCCAGGCTATGCCCTGCGCATCTCCGGGATGGCGGTCGGCATACTGCTGGCAGTCTTGGCGGCTGTGGTGGGCTGGGCGTTCTTCATGGGCTTCATGGTGGGGAGCGGGCAAAGCCCAGCCCAGCGTATGGAGGCCATGACAGGCATGCTGCAGCAGGAAAGCCCAGTGCCCGATGCAGAGCGGAAGTCGCCAGACATCCAGCCCAGCAGCAACGGGCCGGCCGAGAAAGAGATGGACGGCCCGGCCAGGGAAGAGGCGAAGGACTTTCCCTTTGCTCGGCCCAGCGGTGAAGGCCTGGCGGCATGGGGTATCAGCGTCGAGACTTCTGCAGCAGCCCCAGAGACTGAAGCCCCTGGGGCAGAGCCACCTGCCGTGGCCCCTGCCGCAGCTCCGCCTGCATCCCAGGAAGAAGCCCTGTATGACTTTGTTTTCCAGACGGCTGCCTTCAGAAGCAGGGCTGACGCCGATGCCCTGCGCGACCGCCTGGAAGACAGAGGCATGCGCAGCCGGGTACAGCAGAGCGGCAAGGTGTACCTGGTGACGGTACTGTTACGCGGCAGTCAGCGCGAAGCCGATAACCTGGCTGAAGAATTGCAGCGCATGAAGCTGGGTAAACCCATACAGCTTTCCAGAAAGGCAGCTTCCGCACCTCGCGGGCGCCGCATACGTTGAGGCGATGTCCATGAAAACCGAACACGACTGTGGCCTGCTCTGTCGTATGGGAGCTCCCTGCCTGCGCATCATCAATGCCGTGGGCGACATGGCGCTCTTCATGCTGACAGGCCTTGTACAGATATTTGCCAGTGGCAAAATTTTTGTCCGTACCCTGCAGCAGCTCTACGTTATTGGCTACAAATCCCTTTTCGTCATCGTGCTCATCGGCCTGTTCTGCGGCATGGTGCTGGGCCTGCAGGGCTACTACACCCTGGTGCAGTTCGGTTCTGTGGGGCTGCTGGGCTCGGCAGTCTCCCTGACGCTGATTCGCGAGCTGGGCCCTGTGCTCACGGCCATCATGCTGACCGGACGGGCAGGCTCTTCCATGGCTGCGGAAATAGGGGTCATGCGTATTACTGATCAGATCGACGCTCTTGATGTTATGGATATCAATTCCATGGGCTATCTGGTCAGTCCGCGCATCATGGCCTCGCTTATATCCTTTCCCCTGCTCACGGCCATCTTTGACGTGGTGGGTATCATCGGCGGCTACCTGACCGGCGTACTCATGCTGGGCATTAACGAAGGTGCCTATTTTTACCGCATCGCCAGCTCCGTTACCATGACAGATGTGAACGGAGGCTTTATCAAGGCTCTGGTCTTCGCCCTTCTGGTGACTACTGTCTGCTGCTACCAGGGGTATACCACACATACCCGCCGTGACAGCGTCGGGCCGGAGGCCGTAGGCAATGCCACCACTTCAGCGGTGGTCATCTCATGTGTACTGATTCTGGCTGCAGACTATGTTCTGACTTCTTTCCTACTCTAGGCGGCACATATGCAGGCTTGGGATATCCAATTCCGTTCTCTGAGCGTGGGCTACGGCAAGCATGCCGTACTGAACGACATTAACGCCGTATTGCCTGCCGGCAAGGTCTCTGTCATCCTGGGGGGGTCGGGCTGCGGCAAATCCACCCTGCTCAGGCATATCATTGGCCTTTCACGACCACTGGCAGGCCAGGTACTCATCGGTGGTCAGGATCTTTTTGCACTGGATCAGCCCTCCTTCCGCCGCATGCGCCGCCAGATGGGCGTACTCTTTCAGGACGGCGCGCTGCTGGGGGCACTCACTCTTCTGGAAAATGTGGCTCTGCCTCTGACAGAACATCTCTCCCTGCCGCGCCCTGTACTGCACGAAGCGGCCATGCGCGTACTGCGCATGGTAGGTCTGGAAGACTTTGCCCGTTTCTACCCCAATCAGCTTTCAGGAGGCATGCGCAAACGCGCCGGCCTGGCCCGGGCCATCATCGCTGAGCCTCGCATACTGCTGTGCGATGAACCTACATCAGGGCTGGACCCTGTTACCGCCGCCCGCATGGACGAATTGCTGCGTTCCATGAACGAACAGTATGAACGCATGACCCTGGTGGTGGTCAGCCATGATCTGGCCAGTCTGCGCGCCATTGCCGACCATGTGCTGGTGCTGCGTGAAGGCCGGGCCGTCTTCAGCGGCAGTCTGCCAGAACTGGAAACCAGCAACGACCCCTATCTGCGCCAGTTTCTGCAGCGCGAAGCCGGAGACCAGCAGATGGCTCTGCATCAGCCAGCTGACCCCAGGGTGCAGGATGCCCTTGAAAAGTGGCTGCACTCCTGAACATTAGTGCATGCCGGGCTTGCAAGTTTTCGGCGCTGGCCTTACAATTTATAACGTTTATCTTTACTTTGGAGTCTGAAGAGGATGAACAGCTTTCGTCAAACAGCCGTAGGCGTCTTCGTTCTTCTGGGCCTGATCTGTGTAGGCTATCTGGCCATCAAGCTGGGACAGATGCAGGTTTTCAACAGCAATGGTTTCGAGCTTTCAGCCAACTTCACGTCGGTTTCCGGCCTCAGAGTCGGTGCTGACGTAGAAATGGCCGGTGTGCCTGTAGGTCGGGTCGTAGACATCAGCCTTGACCCTGACCCTTTGCGTGAAAATGCGGTGGTGCGCATCCTCCTCGACAGAGACCTGCAGCTTTCTGACGACAGTATCGCCTCCATCATGACCAGTGGCCTCATTGGCGACAAGTACGTCAGTCTCTCGCGCGGCGGTTCAGACGTCATCCTCAAATCCGGCGACACCATCACTGAAACAGAACCATCGGTCGATCTGGGGACCCTGATCGGCAAATACGCCTTTGGAGGTGTGTAGCATGCTCTTTCGTACCACCCTGCCCCGCATCCTTACTCTCTTCCTCTGTCTGACCCTGGCCCTTCCCCTGGTCAGCCATGCGGCGCAGCTCTCACCTGCGCGCCAGACGCTGGAAACAGCTACCAATCGCATCCTTGACTGCATCAAAAACCCTGACTACGTCAACCCAGCCACACGCGGCCCCCTGCGGCAGCAGCTTGAGGACGAAGTCCTGCATATCTTTGATTTCAGCGAATTTTCCGCACGTACGGTAGGCGCACGCTGGCGTTCCTTCACACCAGCGCAGCAAAAGGCCTTCAGCGATGCCTTTGCCGATCTGCTCATGAATACCTATATCAGCAAGATAGACGGCTATAATGGTGAACAGGTCAGCTATACGGGTGAAGTCAGCGATGGCAAGCGCACCGAGGTACGCACCATAGTCACCATGAAGGACGGCAAGAAGGTGCCCGTAGCCTACCGCATGCTGCCCAAGAACAATAGCTGGCGCGTCTATGACGTGCTTATCGAGGGTATCAGCCTGGTCAAGAACTATCGCACACAGTTCCAGGACATTCTGAGCAGCGCCAATCCGGAAGAGCTGACCGCGCGTATCCGTGAAAAGGCTCAGGAAATGCGCAGACAGGAGGCCAGATAAGCCATGTTGCGCCATACCATGCTGCTGTCGGCCCTCCTGCTGGCTCTCGCCCTGTCGCCTGCGGTATGGCCTGATGCCGCTCGGGCCGCCAGCAGCATGGTGCCGCCCAATCCCAATCCCTCCTCGCTCTATACCGACAGCCCTGTACTGACACCCGGGGCCATCACCGTTCATCCCTATGCCGAGATGCTTGAAGCCGGCAGCCTTGATGACTATGAAAGTGAACCTGTAGCCAGCATTGCGGATCCGCTGGAGCCCTGGAACCGCTTCTGGTTCCATTTCAATGATATCTTTTTCATCTATGTGGCCGAGCCGGTCTATAATGTCTGGGTCTTCATTACACCGCATCAGCTGCGCAGCGGCCTGAAGAACTTCTTCTCAAACCTGCTCTTCCCCATGCGCTTCATCAATAATATCCTCCAGTTCCGCTTTCAGGAGGCCGGGGTGGAGTTCGGGCGCTTCATTATCAACACTACCACAACTCTCGGTTTTGCAGACGTGGCAAAAGGGCACAAGACCGTAGTACCCGTTGACCCATCAGGCGAAGACTTCGGGCAGACCCTGGGGCGCTGGGGCATCGGGCACGGCTTCTATCTGGTCTGGCCATTTTTGGGCCCCAGCTCTGTACGCGATACAGTGGGCCGCGTAGGTGATCTCTTCACCGACCCGCTTTTCTACGTACACCCGTGGGAACTGGGTACCGGCACAGAACTGGGGCTGCGCTTCAATGCCCTGGGTGACGTACTGCCCCTCTACCATGACCTGAACAGCATCGCTGTAGACCCCTATATCGCCATGCGCGAGGCCTACGTCAACTTCCGCAACGCACAGGTGCTGCACTGAGTCCGTCAATCAGCGATACTCTGCCTCTGCTCCGTCTGCAAAGGCTTTCTGTGAGCTTTACCGGAGCAGAAGGCCGTATACTGCCCGCAGTGCGTGAGGTCAGTATGGATCTGCCGGCGGCTTCCCTCACCTGTCTGGTAGGCGAATCCGGCTGTGGAAAAAGCCTCACGGCCCGGGCCATCCTCAGGCTGACGCCACAGACGGCCCACTTGGAGGGCCGCATTCTGCTGGCCGGGCAGGATTTGCTCTCCCTGCCGGAAAAGGAGCTGCGCCGTATCCGCGGATGCCGTGTGGGTATGATCTTTCAGGAGCCCATGACCGCACTCAATCCTGTTTTGCGCGTGGGTGATCAGGCGGCAGAACCCTTACGTCTGCATCTGGGGCTGAACAGAAAAGAGGCCCGACGCGAAACAGAACGCCTCTTTGCCGAAGTGGGTATTCCCTCGCCGCAAAGCCGTTACGACGACTATCCGCATCAACTGTCCGGCGGCATGCGCCAGAGGGTGATGATAGCCATGGCTCTGAGCTGCGCGCCGGAACTCCTGCTGGCTGATGAACCCACAACCGCTCTGGATGCTACCATACAGGGGCAGATCCTGCGCCTTCTTCTGCGCCAAAGCGAAGAGCGCGGCATGGCTGTGCTGCTCATCACCCATGACCTGGGGGTCGTGGCGCATGTGGCCCAACTGGTAGGTGTCATGTATGCTGGCCGCCTGGTAGAAAAAGCCCCGGCGTCTCAGCTGCTGCGCAGTCCGCAACATCCCTATACACAGGGTCTGCTGGCCTCCATGCCCAGCTTGCGCCTTTCCGGGCAAAGACGTCTGCCGGCCATCCCCGGCACAGTACCGCCCCTGTGGGACATGCCGCCCGGCTGCCCCTTTCAGCCACGATGCAGACAGGCCCTGCCCTGCTGCTCTGAAGCCCTGCCGCCCCTTGTGGAGGACGGTGCGCACAGCGTGGCCTGCTGGCTGGCGGCGCAGCACTGACTCTTGGCATTCTGCCCCGGTCAGGATATCATTCCCGCGTGCAAAAGCCCGAACCATCCAGTATCCCTCAGACACCTGGCGTCTATCTTTACAAGGACCAGCGCGGCCGCGTCATCTATGTGGGCAAGGCCCGCATCCTGCGACGACGGGTACTTTCCTATTTTCGCCCAGAAGGCCTGCCCGCAAAAACCCGCGCCATGCTGGCCCATGCCGTCAGCCTAGATTACCTGACCACCACCACAGAGAAAGAAGCTCTCCTGCTGGAGGCCAGTCTTATCAAGAAGTACCGGCCGCACTACAATATCGTTCTGCGCGATGACAAGCAGTATGTGCTTTTCCGCTGTAATATCAAACACGCTTTTCCCCGTCTGGAAATCGTACGTCAGGCACGACGCGACGGGGCACGCTATTTCGGCCCCTTCACCTCGACTCTGGCTGCACGGGAGACGTGGAAACTCATCCACAGAGCGTTCGCCCTGCGACGCTGCTCTGACCGGGCCATGAAAAACCGCGTCCGGCCCTGCCTTTATCACCATATGGGGCAGTGCCCGGCCCCTTGCATGGGACAGATCAGCCCCGCTGATTATCATGAAGCCGTGCATAAAGTCTGTGAACTTCTGCAGGGCCGCTCTGCCCCTCTGCTGCAACGGCTGCGTGCCGAGATGGAGGCGGCCGCTGATGCTCTGGAATTTGAAAAGGCGGCAGTGCTGCGGGATCAGATACTGGCAGTGGAGCGTACCGTGGAACGGCAGGCCGCTGTTCTGCCCGGCGGAGGCGATATGGACGCCGTAGGCCTGTTCAGGGCCGACAATGGACTGGCCCTGGGCATTGTCTTTGTACGCAACGGGGCTGTCACTGACGGGCGCTCCTTCTACTGGCCAGGCCTCGAATTTGAGGACGCAGGCGAACTTCTGATCTCTTTCATCAGCCAGTTCTACACGCAGGCTCTGCCGCCGCCGCGGCTGCTGCTGCCATGGCTGCCAGCAGAACTGGACAGCGACAACAGGGCTCTGCTTGAACAGGTCCTGGCCGAAAGACGGGGAGGGGCCGCGCGCCTGGTGGCTCCACAGAATCAGTCTGACAATCAGCTCATAGACATGGCCCAGTCCAATGCGCGAGAAGAGGCCCGACGGCATCTCGACGAAAACGCCAGTTTTACAGAACGTCTGGGCCGGGCCCTGCGCCTGCAGCAGCCTCCGCAGCGTATAGAATGCGTGGATGTTTCGCACACCGGTGGGCAGCAGACACGGGTGGGTATGGTGGTTTTTGTGAATGGGCAGCCCAGTCGGGAGGATTACCGCGTCTGGGCCATGCCCGATGGCGGTGACGATTATGCCAGCCTGTATGCCTGGACAGGCAGGCGCCTGAAAAGTGGCCCACCCTGGCCAGATCTGCTGCTTATTGATGGCGGGCGGGGCCAGCTGGCCGCTGTACAGCGCGCTTTACAGGAAGCTGGACAGGAGGACCTTTTCGCCCTGGCCGCCATTGCCAAGGCCAGGGACGAACACGGTCAGGCCGACCGGCGCGCAGGCAATGTGGCTGACCGCATCTTCACACCAGGGCGTTCCAACCCTCTGCCCCTGCGCGAAGGAGGACCAGAACTTCTCTTTTTGCAGAATGTACGCGATGCAGCACACCGTTTTTCCATAGGACGTCACCGCAGGGCCCGCCAGGGGGCGGCACTTTCTGGCGAACTCATGCGCCTGCCCGGCATAGGGCCAGCCACAGCCCGTCTGCTCTGGCAACACTTTGCCAGTGTGCAGGCCATGTGTGCAGCCAGCGAAGAAGAGCTGCGCGCGTTGCCCGGCATAGGCCCGACCAGGGCCGCCATGCTCAGAGAGAAGCTGACGCGTCTCGGGCAACTGTGATATACCTGCCAGCTTACCTCAGAAAATAACGCCATCCTGCTCAATGACAGGATGGCGTTATTATTACCTCAGTTCAGGACAACTGTATCAGATTCTGAAACCGTGTCGTAAAAGAGCCACCTGACGCCAGTTTCTGATCAGCAGTATGGCTGACAGGGCCAGGTAGACCTGAGCATAAAAACCGTGCAGACGCAGAGGATCATGGCTCAGACCCAGCAGGGCTTCCAGCTGCAGTTCATATACGGGGGAAAGCAGCTGGGCAGCAAAGAGGATGAGCAGCATGAGGGCTTCGCGCACCCGCAGGCGCAAATCCAGCAGCAGAGCCACAGCAAAAATGGACTGCCCGGCAGTGAGCAGAATTTCCTGGAACTGATGGGTGTCGAGATTGATAGACGGGGACAGACCACCGGAAGAAACAGCATAGACACCCGGTATCATCCCCACCAGCAGGGTCCACTGATTGAGCTTGGAGGAAAGCAGGCTTCCCAGGGCAAGAGCGGCGTTACCACGAAAAGCGAACATCAGGGCCACGATGAATTCCGGCGCTTCCGAAGCAATGGGCGCCAGCCACTGCACCAGCAGAAACTCGTTGATACCCAGCAGCTTGCCGCTGGCCACAAGGCCTTCGCTGAACGGCTCGGCATTGAAAAGGATGATCAGTGCAGAGAAGAGGAAGATACCTATGACAGTCCTGAGGCGGCTCTTCCTGGGCAGCTCAGCCAGCACTGCGGCCGGACCTTCCGGTTCTTCTTCTTCACAGGGACGGTGGGCGATAATCCAGATATACCAGGCATAGATACTGAAAAAAATAAGGCCGTCAATCCAGGTCAGCGAGCCCTTGATGGGAATGAGCAGGGCGTAAAGCGTAGCCATGCCCAGAAAAAGCACATCCGTGCGTTTGTCATCAGTGAGATTCACGGCCGAGTGATAACGGCTGGCGAAGATAAGTACGATGGCCGACCAGCCAACGCCGATGAGCAGCCGGTTTGCCCCGGTCATATTGGCAATGGCATAATGGGAATAGGCACTGTCTGGCTCCTGCCCTGCCATCCAGGTAAAGTACATATCCACAGCATATTCAGGCAGAACAGCAATAAAGGCCACCACAGCCACGGCCACAGCCTGGGGGATGTCCAGCTGTGCCACTTCACAGGCCCAGGTCAGCAGAAACGAAGCCCCCAGGATGGCCATACCGGAAAGCAGAGCCACTACAATGGGGGAAAGCTCGCCATGCCCGAAGGCAAGGTGTACGATCATACCCGGCAGGGTCATCAACACTGCCAGAATGTAAGGACGCAGAGCACGCAGAGACATATTGCTTCTCCCTGTGAAAAGATCAGCCCTCATTTGTGCGGGCAAAAAAAAAAAATACCCTGGCATTGCTGCCAAGGTCTCACAAATCGGCTTACACCGATGACGGCACCAGGCTGAAAGCCATGCTGTTGACGCCGCCCAGGCCTCACAGGCCCAGTTACTCCCCTTGAGTCGGGTTGAAGCATACATATTTTTTGGCTTTTGTCAAATTCTTTATGCAGTTTTTCTGCTCTTGCCAGTGTGACGCCCTCTGGCTAAAAGAAAGGAAGGACTTTTTCAGTCGCATAGCCGCCGCGTTCAGCGGCAAGGAGATTTGTTTGAACATTACCTGTCCGCAATGCGGCTTCAGCCGCCAACTGCCCCCCGAACGCATACCTGATAAGGCCGTCATGGCCACCTGCCCCAAGTGCAGCTGCCGTTTCCGCTTTATGCCGCCAGCAGTCACTCCACAGACTGCCCCCTGCAGCGACCCCCTGCCCCCTGGAGCCATCATTCCCGGTCAGTGTGAAGATCAGCCTGCTGCCATACAAAACGGATCTTCTGTCTCTCAGCCGACACAGGACGAAGAGGATATCCGCCAGACAGCCAGCCGAGCCTACAGCCGGGAGGCTACACGTCTGGAGGAAGAGCCGGAGGCAATGCAGCCTGTGCCTGATGATGAGGAGCAGGAAGACTATAGCTCCCCCTGCCCCTGGGCCACAGCGCCTGGTCGTGACGGCTGGTTGAACGCCTTTTACCAGACAGTACTGCTGGTGCTTTTTGCCGCACCACGCTTCTTCACCGGTCTTGACCCGCGCACGCCGCAACTGCGTGCCCTGAGTTTTTTCCTGATTATCTGTGTTATACAGATTATCACGGAATATTTCTGGATGGGACAGGTCATGGATTTTCTGCAGACAGAAGCCGCAGGTGATCCGGACCTGCAAAGTCTGACGGAACTCTTTTCTGAGAGGGATGGATTGCTGCTGGTTCTGCTTTTCCAGACAGGCGTCCAGGTGATGAAGCTTTACGCCTTTTCAGGACTGCTCTATCTCGCCTACCGTTTCATAGCGCCGAAGCGGACCAGCTTTCCCCTGCTTCTGCAGATCATGGCCTACAGTGCGGCCCCGGCCCTGCTTTGCGTGATCCCTCTGCTCGGCTCTGTGGCAGGCATGATCTGGAGCCTGGCCTGCCTGCTGGTGGGGTGTCGGGCGGCCATGGGCCTAAGCTGGCAGCAGACCCTGACAGGCTTTCTGCCCCTCTTTCTGGTAGTAAGCTCCATGATACTGCAGGCCGTTGGTGGTTTCGGCGGTTTTTAACCCTGTGATGGCATGGATTTCGCAGTGAGTACCGTATACCCACATACGTCGAAAAAATGGCGTCCTGCAAGCAGTGTCGGGCCTGCGTGGCCCGACTACGGAGAATACTGATGAAAGCCCTGCCTCGCATCCTGACCTGTTTTCTATGCCGCTGCTCCCTCATCCTCCTGCCTGTGCTGGCCGTTACCGGCCTTGTGGGCTGCGCCAATGCTCCGGACGACAGCCGCAGCTCCATTACTCTGGCCGGGGACTTCAGTACGCCCTTTCAGATTCAGATCGACAATTTCGTGCGCCGTCAACCTCCGGCCGTCTATGTCCAGCCCGGCAACAGTCTGGGGCACCGACCCACGGCCCTTTTCGTCCCCCTGCGCATGATGCAGCAGATGAGCCAGGCCCAGACCTTCGGGACCATGCTCTCCCGACAGATATGGCAGATATGGCTCTCGCTCAACGCCTTCGAGGCTCTGGAATTTGCCGAACAGGCAGGCCCCTATAATCGGGAGCGTGCCCTTGCCCTGGCCCGTGCGCGTGGCGCAGAACTCATGGTGGGAGGCTTCATCAACCATTATCTTGATGGCGGTACAGGCGGTGACAGCTCTCTGTCGCTTCTGTTAGAAATCTATGACGTCAAAAGCGGCGTACAGATATGGTCACTGGCCCAGGGTGGCATGATGGAGGCGCGCCAGGTGCATGATTTTTACCTCTTTTCCATCAAAGAGCGCAATCCGGCAGACCCTTCCAGTTTCATAGCCCGCTCCCTTGCTTGGGATATGGGCCAGCTTATCCGCCGCTGGGCCGGCACGGGCGCGCAAAACGCCAAAGAGCCGTCACTCACCGACAAGGTGCTGGGACGACAGGCCTTCTGATTCTGACGCAACCCCATGCTGACGCGGGCTGATTTGCTTCTCAAATCCCCGCCCGTTCCACTGATAGCTGATATCATTGGTCAATGCCACATGGGTCATGCCCCTGCTGTTCCAGAAGACAGGCTGTGCCTGAAGCCCCCCCAGCCCCAGGCAGATGAGCACTGTGGGCTGCACATCCGGCGGCAGCTGCTGCCCTCTGGCCAGGAATTCGCTGACAGGCGGTTCCTGAGGGGCATCTACAGGCACAGCGCGTCCTGTGCTGTCCACGCGCCACAGTTCTACAGTGCAGATGGGCACACCCAGGGTGCCGATGGCCGCCTTGACTGATCCATCACTCTGATCCCTGAAAAGGCGCAGGGCTACAGCAGTGTCATGCAGGGGGAGGGAGGAAAAAACCATGACGTCCTCTGTCTCTCCGGCTACTTCCCAAAACTCTGCATGCCCCTCGTACATCAGGCGCTGTTTTTCTGATTCTGACAGGCCTTCGGCCGTATTTTCAAAAATGCTCGCAGGCAGCATGGCAAAAACCTCACGGGCACTCATGCCTTTCTGAGCCCGGGCAATCTCAGCAAAAGCCAGATTCAAAGTCAAAAGCAGACACAGAAACATCGGGGCTGTTCGAATCACATACGGCATACTGGTATCCTTTTCCCGGTACAGTGGCGGGAGTCAGTCGTTAAAAATTTTATACTGTTTTTGTGCGGTCCTGTCCATGCTACAGCGCGGCTCCCGTACGCCGCCCCCTTGCCAAGGACTGGACAGCGC
This sequence comes from Desulfovibrio sp., assembly GCA_017396005.1. Classification (GTDB taxonomy): domain Bacteria; phylum Desulfobacterota; class Desulfovibrionia; order Desulfovibrionales; family Desulfovibrionaceae; genus Desulfovibrio. The sequence goes on along the minus strand of JAFQNG010000030.1, from coordinate 5,894 downwards.
TTTAGAACATGACCATGAACACAGATAAGCCCTGCATCCATATCGAAAAGGCCCGGCAGCACAATCTCAAAGATCTTACGCTGGATATCCCCCGCGATGAACTGGTCATCATCTGCGGCCCGTCAGGTTCTGGCAAATCCACTCTGGCTTTCGACATCGTCTATGCCGAAGGGCAGCGCCGCTATGTGGAATCTCTTTCCACCTATGCCCGTCAGTTTCTGCCACAGATGGACAAACCTGATGTAGAAAAAATCGAGGGCCTGTCACCGGCTATTTCGCTGGAGCAGCAAAGCCTGTCGCGCAATCCACGCTCCACTGTAGGTACGGTCACCGAGATATACGACTTTCTGCGCGTGTTTTTCGCCCGTCTGGGGCGCATGCACTGCCCACAGTGCGGACGGGCCATTGAGGCCCGTGCCGCTGACGAAATCATCACTGACATTCTGGCCCTGCCCGAGGGCAGTCGTTTCATATTGCTGGCCCCACTGGTGGAGATGCAGAAAGGTACACATCAGGACAGATTCAAAAAACTCAGGGCACAGGGTTTTGCCCGCGTACGGGTCAATGGCGTATTCCATACCCTGGACGATGTGCCCCCTCTGGATAAGAACAAAAAGCACAGTATCGACCTGGTGGTGGATCGTCTAGTACGTAAGGAAGGCATACGTGGCCGCCTGGCCGACTCGGTGGAACTGGCCCTGCGCTATGGCGAAGGCCGCCTTATCCTGCATCTGCCCGACAGCCCTGAAGGCCAGCGCGACACCATACATTCCACCACATCAGCCTGCCCTGTCTGCCATATCTCCCTGCCGTCGCCCAACCCCCAGCTTTTTTCCTTCAACGGGCCACAGGGTGCCTGCCCACGCTGTGTGGGCCTGGGCACGGTAGATTATTTCGAACCGCGCCTCATTGCTCCCAATCGCGGTCTTTCCCTGAATACGGGGGCCCTGCTGCCCTGGACAACGGGCAAGGTTTTTGAACGCTATGAGGCGGCCCTGCGCGCTCTGGGCAAGCGCTTCAGTTTTACGCTGTCCACACCGCTGGACTGCTTCAGCGATGAGGCCCTGGCTGCCCTTTTTTACGGCGAAGACGAAAAAGGCCGGCCGTCTGCCGGTTCTCTGGGCCTGCGCCGTAACTGGATGGGCGGCAATGTGGCCCTGGGGGCGGCCGGTGACTATCAGAGCGAACACTTTGCCGAAGCCCAGAAGATTCAGAGCGAGCTCAGTGTCAGTGAAACGCGCTGGCCTGGTGTCATCCCCCTGCTGGAAAAGGGCATGCAGTACGGCGAGGCCTGGCGTGAGATGCTGGCACGCTTTCGCCAGTGCACCGACTGCCCTGACTGCAGGGGCGCACGTCTCAACCCTGCAGCCCTCGCAGTCAAGGTAGATACGCTGAACATGGCGGATTTTTGTGCCCTCTCGGTGGAAAAATCTCTGGCATGGCTCAAGACGCGTCAATTCACAGGCCGTCATGCCCGCATAGCCGAGCCCCTGCTCAAGGAACTGATCTTCCGCCTGTCCTTCATGCGAGACGTGGGCCTGGAATACCTCTCTCTGGCCCGCTCCATGAGCACACTGTCAGGCGGTGAGGCCCAGCGTATCCGTCTGGCCTCGCAACTGGGTTCGGGCCTGGTGGGCGTGACCTATGTGCTGGATGAGCCGTCCATCGGCCTGCACCCCCGCGACAACGAACGTTTGCTGGGGACCCTGCGCTCTCTGCAGCGTCGTGGCAATACTGTGCTGGTTGTGGAGCATGACGAAGCCACAATCTGCGCCGCCGATACGGTCATCGAACTGGGGCCGGGCTCTGGCTCGCAGGGGGGTGAGATCATGTTTCAGGGCCCTGTGCAGGAGCTGCTGCACCACGCAGATACCCTGACCGCGCGCTATCTGCGCGGCGATGAGCGCATCCCCATGCCTGACGAGCGGCGCGAAGCCCGGGGGTGGCTGGCCCTGCATGATGTCAGCACCAATAATCTGCGTCATATCGACTGTCGTTTCCCTCTGGGTGTGCTGACCTGCGTAACCGGAGTTTCTGGCTCAGGCAAGAGCTCACTGGTGGTGGATACTCTCTATAAACATCTGGCCCTGCAGCTGGGCATGCGTGTGGATCAGCCCGGCAGTATCGGCGGTTTGGCCTACGAGGAAGGAGCCGTACCGGTAGAACGTCTGGTGGCCATTGATCAGACGCCTATCGGCCGTACGCCGCGCTCCAACCCTGCTACCTATACCAAGATCTTTGACGAGATACGTCAGATATTTGCCACTACGCCCCATGCCCGCAAGCGTGGCTATCAGCCGGGGCGTTTCAGCTTCAATGTGCGCGGCGGGCGCTGCGAGGCTTGTTCCGGAGATGGGCAGATACGTGTGGAGATGCACTTTCTGCCTGACGTCTATGTGACCTGTGATGTCTGCCAGGGCAGACGCTACAATCATGAAACGCTGGAAGTACGCTACAAGGGCCTGAACATCGCTGAAGTGCTCGATCTGACAGTACAGCAGGCCCGCCAGCTTTTTGAAAACTATCCGGGCCTTGAGCGGAGGCTGGCTGTGCTGGAAGACGTGGGTCTGGACTATCTGCGTCTGGGGCAGCCTGCCACCACTCTTTCCGGCGGTGAGGCCCAGCGCATCAAGATATCACGCGAGCTGGGCAAACGATCCCTGCCAGGTACGCTGTATATTCTGGATGAGCCCACCACAGGCCTGCACATGCACGAGGTTGGCAAGCTCATACGCGTACTGCACGCCCTGGTGGACAAGGGAGCTACTGTAGTGGTCATTGAGCACAATACAGACATGATTCTGGCATCTGACCATGTGCTGGACATGGGCCCCGGTGGTGGGGACAATGGTGGGCTTATTGTCTCTTCTGGCACACCTGAGGCCATTGTGGCTGATCCCAGTTCCGTAACGGGCCGTTTCCTTATGCAGGAACGCCTGGACAGACTCAAACGGCGCAGGCCATGAGGCGGCCTTATGGTCTTTCCCTGCCGCTGGCCGGGCCGCCGCAGCCGGAAGGCCCGCGCCCAGGCCGGCTGTTATTGCAGTCACATCCGCAGCCGCAGCCTCCCCCACCCCTGTGCATGGCATTGTACAGTTTACGGCCCAGATAAAGCACTGCAGCCCCCACGCATATGATTACCACCAGTGTCTGCATCTCCATAAATATCTCCACGGTCTTGTGCTACCCAAATTCGGACAGATCATTTTGCCCTTATAGAAAATGAAAGTCAAGTTCGTTTACACTGATAAAAAAGCGGCAGATCCTGTCTGCCGCACTGTCTTCAGTCTTTCTGTTCTGTCTTGCGGCAGTCTTCGCAGATGCCGTAGAGATTGTGCAGATGCCCGCTGAGCCTGAAGCCATACTTTTCGCCTATTTCCCGTTGCAGCTTTTCGATGCGCTGGTCAAAAATCTCAACTATCTTGCCACAGGACAGGCAAACAATGTGGTCATGATGGCTGTTGGGGCGGGCCACCTCATAGCGGGTGATGCCGTCGTTGAAATGTATTTCCGTGGCCAGGCCGGCATCGCAGAGCAGTTTCAGGGTACGGTACACGGTTGTCTGGCCGATGCCCGCATCCAGCTTGAGCACATGCTGATAGAAGTCTTCCAGCGAATGGTGACCGGGAAACTCAAAAAAGGCTTCGGCAATAACACGGCGCTGTGCCGTGGTATTGAGGCCCTTGCGGCTCATGAAGTCCAGAAAATCAGCTACGGATACGGTACTGTTCTTGCTCATAACCCACCCCTGTCCTTGTGTAGCATGGGCAGGGCCTGCTGCCAATAGCTATTTTCCCAGATACAGTTCAGCGTACAGTTTCCGGGGAAGCCAGCAGATATGCCACCTGTACATACAGTTTCTCGCCCTGCTTTTCCGCCACAAAATCGATCTCCCGCTTACCTGTCCTGCCCACTGTGACGCCCCAGCCACGCCGCAGCAATTCCATATAGATGATATTTTCCAGGACAAGATTGATGTCCCGCATATTACGGTCGTATACGGCTTCGCGTATGCGGATAGGCAGAAGCTTGTTTTCGTCCTACTTGTCGCTAGGATTGACATCCTCCCCCGTGGGGGCAGGGTTTTACGGCGCTTTGGATAAAATTATTGAGAAAGCAAAAGCTTTCCTAAACTACGCTGTACGAAAGTACCCCCTCCTTACCCACAGCAATAAAAAAGGGAGAACCCGAAGGCTCCCCCTGCAAAAGGCGTGTTGTGTACGACTTAGAAGGAGTACACGAAGGCCAGGTTGATGTTCCAGGCATCGCGAACCTGATTCTTGTCACCCTTGCTGGCGATACGCTTGGCATTGCCGCGATCTTCCAGCCACATGGCAACGTAGTCAGCTTCCAGATTGATGAGGAAGTTTTCGTACATCTTGTAGGTATTGGTCAGGCCGATTTCCAGAGCCTGATCTTCGGTGGTCAGGTACATGCCTTCCATACCAAGAGCGTAACTATTGGCATAGATGGGATCATTTTTTTCAGCCAACTTGCGGCCCATCTTGGGGGCATTGGTGCCGCCCATATAATTGATGCGGAAGGTGTGCTTGAGGTCTTCCACAAAGCTCATGTCCTTGAGGCGAGCGCCCACGCCCCAGGTGCCAGCCATGTTGTGGCCGATAACGGCGTCACGGGCGATGTACGGATCACCATCAAAGGCGAAGTTGGAGAACTGGTTGGTGTTGTTGGCGCCAAAGCTGGGCAGACGCTCGGAACCGTCAGCCGGATTGCCGTTGTCACCAGAAGCGTACCAGGCCACGATGCCGGGAATACCCCAATCCATCTTGTATTCAAAGAGACCGGAGAGGATCCAGCCGCTGCGGTTCAGACGGCTGTCGTTATGATTGGTCACGGAACCGTAGGTGAAATCCCAGGCAAAGCGGAAGGGATCAAACATGGTCACGTCGCCGGTCAGGCCAGCCCACCAGGCGTCACTGTAGGAACCAAGGCTGTCCCCATCTGCAGCAGATGTACCATCACGGTGCAGACGACCACCAACAGGGGTCAGGCCAGACTTGACATAGCCTTTGCTCTTACCAAGCTCAGAGATATTGCCAAACGGATCACCCTTTGCGTCCTTGAAGGCATTGGGGCCAATAGCGGCATAGGCACCCCAAGGGGTCACCTTGATGCCGTCAAACTGCATGGGCACCATGAGGGCAAAAAAGTCCATGTTATCCATGTAATTCTTGCGGTAATCCTTAGCATGCCCATCCTTAACACCCGCACCATAGCCCGCAAAATTATCATTATAGGGACGCGCCCACAGAGCAGTCACGCTGACATTGTCGGTGAACTTGTAGTTGGCAACCACGCCAGCCACGTCATCATTCAGCACATTGCTGCCAGTGGTGAAGCTGGGCAGAGCAACACCCTGAATACCCATGCGAACCTTCAGGTCGGTCTGGGGCGGCATCCAGTCGATATACGCACGCTTCACTTCCACGATGGAGCCGTCAGCACCAAGGGCAGCACCGCTACCTTCATTCTGACCCCAGATGCTGTCGCCGATTTCAAAATAGACCGTGCCGGAGAGAGCTTCAGAAGCCACGGCATCCAACTGCAGGCGTACGCGCTGCATGGCTTCGAATTCATCCTGGTTGCTGTCTTCGTTTTTCTGGCCCCAGCCACGGGCCTTGCTAAAGGAACCGTTCTGACCATAGTCAAAGCTCATGATCCACTGGCCCTTGGCCTTGAAATCAATGGCCTGAGCGCCGGTGACAGCGCTGAGAACCAGACCGGCCGCCAATACGAGCGTAGCGGTCTTCCAAGTAAGATTTTTTCTTGTCCAAACTTGTCCATTTTTCCTGTTATTTCAATATGTAAATGAAAAACAGGACACAGATAAGTCCAAAGAAATCCATTGACAATTCCCCTAAATGGGGGACAAT
>JAFQNG010000029.1 GCA_017396005.1 Desulfovibrio sp. | reverse complement strand
GTCGCAGACACGGTTGGAGTATCCCCATTCGTTATCATACCAGGCTACGGCCTTGATCATGCGGCCGTCCTGCACAGTAGTATAGGAAGACTCCAGAATGGACGAAGCCGGATTACCCTTGAAATCCATGGAAACCAGCGGCTTGTCATTGTATTCCATAACGCCTTTCAGATAGGTTTCAGAAGCTTCTCTAAGCTTGGCGCGCACACTTTCAGTATCTGTGCTCTTTTCCAGAATGCCGGTGAAGTCCACCACCGAAACTGTGGGCGTAGGCACACGCAGGGAGTAACCGCTGAACTTGCCCTTGAGCTCGGGGATGACCTTGGCCACGGCCTGAGCAGCCCCGGTAGATGTGGGGATGATATTGCAGGCAGCGGCCCGTGCACGGCGCGGGTCTTTATGCGCCATGTCCAGTATGCGCTGGTCATTGGTATAGGAATGTATGGTGACCATATTGCCGATCTGAATGCCGAATTCACGCTGCAGTACCAGGACGACAGGCGCAAGACAGTTGGTAGTGCATGATGCATTGGAAACGATATGGTGCTTGGCAGGGTCATACTGATCCTGATTGACGCCCATGACGATGGTGATGTCTTCTTCCTTGGCAGGGGCGGTGATGATGACCTTTCTGGCCCCGTTGTCCAGATGCACGGCAGCCTGCGGCGCTGTGCGGAAGATACCAGTGCTCTCCACCACCACGTCCACACCATAGGCGGCCCAGGTCAGCTGTTTGGGGTCACGCTCGGCAAAACAGTGTATATTCCAGTCACCCACGGTCACTTCCTGACCATTGACAACAGCGTCCAGATTGCCACGTCCGTAGACGGAATCGTATTCGGCTAGATGGAAATTGGTTTCCGCATCGAATAGGTCATTGATGGCCACCACTTCCACACGGTCGCGGTAGCTCTGATGCAGGGCGCGAAAAACCTGGCGGCCGATGCGGCCAAAGCCGTTAATGCCCACTTTGACTTTATTCATTTAGTATATCCTCAAATAGTTATGAAAAACGTCGCCGTTAATCTTCATATACGGAGTAGACGTGCTTGGCCATCAGTTCATAGTTGTTGCGCAGGGCCTCGTGCAGGCGGGCATTTTCTATGGCTACGGCAGAAATGGCCGCCACGGCTTCCATGAAGGTCTGCTCGTCTGCAGTAAAGTCGCGTTCCACTTCAGAATAGACACGAATAAGGCCGATAGCCCTTCCGTCAGCCATGAGCGGTGCAGAAAGAACTGATACCAGCCCTTCGGCCTTGGCGGATTCAGGATACTGAAAGCGCCCGTCTGCTGTAGCGTCCTTAAGATGTATCGTCTTGCCGGCCAGAACCTCTCCGTCCATGCCACTGCGCTTGACCTCCACCGGGCCCTTGCGCATATAGCTGGTCGAAAGGCCGGAAGCCGCACTGGGCAGAAGAAAACGCCCTGTGCTGTCCAGAAGGCGTATGGTGCTTGCCTTGCAACCCATGGTAGCGGCTGTCTGTTCTGTAATTTTATGCAGCACATCCTTGGGCTCGAGGCTGGAGTTGATTACCAGCGCAACGTCCCGCAGTGCACGAAAATAATCCTGTGCCATATGAAAGCCTCCTTAAAGGATGGTATGCCAGAACGGCAGGCGGCCCGGCAGCAGGGCCGCAAAGCAGACTATGCGTCATTTTGCGCCAGCAGGCAATGCCCTAACCATCAGCGTTCTTGGACGGCTTGCCGGGATTGCGCATACTGATTTGCCCTTCGATGACACCGCCCTCCTCAGTCAGCAGGCTGGGTGTCTGTACAGTGCCTTCCAGTATGCCCGATGTATAGACCACCACCCGTCGCTTGGCTGTCACATCACCCGAGAAATGCCCGGACAGCAGGAGTTCCCCCACAGTAAGCGTACCCTGCACGCGGGCATCCTTGCCCACATTCAGCGTACCATCGCTGACGATTTCTCCTGTAAAGCGCCCTTCGATGCGCACCGTACCCTTGAAGCTCAGCTTCCCTTCATAGACGGTGTCCGAACCAAGATATGCTATTTCGTCCTTTGCCACGGGTACCCCCATTTCGCAGATTGATATTGCTGCCTAACTTTTGAACATAAAACGTCGCATGGACACATTAAGCACTATGCCAAGCAGAAGAAAATTGACGAGCATGGCGCTGCCCCCATAACTGATGAACGGCAGCGGAATGCCTACCACCGGCATCAGACCGATGACCATGCCCATATTGATAACAATCTGCCAGAAAAAATAGAAAAAGACACCTACCACCAGCATACTGCCAAAACGATCCTTGGCCTGCACTGCTGTGGAAAAGATGGAAAGCAGAAAAAGGCAGAAGAGGGTCACCAAAGCCACACAGCCCACGAAGCCCCATTCCTCACCAAAAACAGCCACGGCAAAGTCTGAGTGACGTTCAGGGAGAAAACGCAGCTGGCTCTGTGTTCCCTCGCCGTAGCCCTTACCCCAGATTTCGCCTGAGCCGATGGCAATGCGTGACTGCAAGATATGGTAACCAGTACCGCGCGGATCATCCCCCGGATTCAGGAAGGTCAGCACACGCTGGCGCTGATAATCGTGCATGCCCACAAACCACATGAAAGCACCCACGCAGGGCACAGCCAGCAGACAGGTTTTGAACACATAGCCTCTGATACCGTGAAAAAGTATCATCCCGGCCAGGATAAGAAGGACCAGCAGTGTCGTGCCCAAATCTGGCTGTGTGATAATCAGCGCTGCCGGGGCCAGCCCCACAGCTAGAACTATACCGAACTCCTTCCAGCCAAGAGGATTGCCTGAACGTGCAAGCAGGCGTGCTGCTAGAATGAGCACAGCCAGCTTGGCCAGCTCAGATGGTTGCAGGCTCATGAAGCCCAGCGGCAGCCAGCGTTTGGCCCCATAGACTGTTTTGCCCACAAGAGGTACCAGCAGAAGAAGGATCAGAGTCAGGATGAAAAAGGGCCAGGCCAGATTGCGCAAACGCCGATAGTCGAAGTACATGGCCAGTAGCATGCCCGTAAGGCCAATGAGCCCCCAGACCAGCTGCCGCTGATAGTAGGAAGCAAAGGTCATGCCCTCTTCCAGCCGGGTACCGCTGGCTGAATACAGATTGCCGATACCCACGAGATAGAGGGCCAGCATGCAGGCCAGAAGGCCCCAGTTGAGGTAGCTGAAAAGGCGCGTATCCATACTGTTTTCCGCAAAAAGATTGTACGCAGAAAGCCATCCTGGCCTGAGCGCTTCACCGTACGGCTGTCTGGTGCCTTACTGCCCCGGCCAGTACCTTGCTGTCGCCTGGCTCCGGCCCGAAAAGATGTGCATAGACCTTTTTGGCCACAGGCCCGGCCACACTGGAGCCGCCGCCGCCATGTTCCACCATGACCACCACTACATAACGCTTGCTGTTCTTGATGCCCCATGTAGCTATCCAGGCATGGTCACGCTGTGCATATTCCACTTCAGCGGTCGTCAGGCGACGTTCACCCGCTGTCATACGCAGCTTGACCACCTGTGCCGTGCCTGTCTTGCCGCCCATATCAGCATCCTTGCGCCCTACCACTTTAGCCGTACCCACGCTGGCAGTCTTGCGCATGGCCTCAACCAGAAAAAGCAGCGTACGCTCCTGTGCCGGTATACGCCCACGCTCCTCACGTGCGGCGTCATCCAGCAGCTGCGGCTTGAGCAGATAACCCCCGTTGAGCAAGGCTGACACATAGACAGCCATCTGTACCGGCGTCACCAGAGTATATCCTTGCCCGATGGAAGTATTGTATGTGTCGCCACGAACCCAGGGCGTCTTGAAACGCCGTTTTTTCCATTCACGCGAAGGTACCAGGCCCGACCGCTCATGCGGCAGGTCAATCCCTGTTGTTTTGCCAAAGCCGCAGGCTCTGGCAAAGTCTTCTATCTTGTCGATGCCCAGGCGTTCGGCCATGATATAGTAATAGACGTCACAGGAATGTATCAGCGAAGCTTCCATATCCATATGGCCGTGTCCTCCTCTGCGCCAGCAGCGGAAGATCTGATTGCCCAGTTTGACCTGGCCGCCGCAGAAAACAGTGGCTTTGGGTGAGACACCGTTTTCAAGAAAAAGAGCGGCCATGACCAGCTTCCAGACAGAGCCCGGAGGATAGATGCTCTGGATGACCCTGTTCTGCAGGGGAAAGCGTTTGTTATTGCGTAACAGGTTCCAGTCTTTCTGCGAGATGCCTGCGGCAAAGAGATTATTGTCATAGGCCGGGGCAGTGACCAGGGCTCGCAGGCGGCCCGTATCGGCCTCCATGACCACCACACAGCCGGCTTCGCCGTCCAGGGCTTCCCAGGCGGCCTTTTGCAGATCACGGTCAAGAGCAAGGTGTATTTCCTGACCGCCGCGCGGTCTGGTGTGCAGATGTTTGCCCAGAATGCGGGAATGTGCGTCCACATCCACTTCATACAGGCCTTTGTGGCCCCTCAGAGCTTTTTCAAGCTTGAACTCAAGGCCCTGTTTGCCGACGAGGTCGCCCAAGGCCAGGGCATCGTCATTGGACAGTTCTTTCTCATTGGCTTCGGCCACATAGCCAAGTACATGAGCGAAAAGATCTTTTTCAGGGTAGTGGCGCTTGGTGCGTACCACAATGCTCAGACCGGGCCAGGCGTATACCTCGCTTTCTATACGGGCCACCAGGTCGAAATTGATATCGGTGATAAGCTGCAGAGGCTCGAAGGCTTTCATCTTGACCCTGTCAAGCCGGTACTTGTCCTGAATGCGATCCAGAGCAATGCCTGACCAGGCGCTGATCTGGGCCAGAGTTGCAGGCACATCGTGGCAGTCTTCCCGTACCAGAGAAAGACCGTAGGCTGTACGGTTATCGGCGAGGACCTTGCCTGTTGCATCAAGAATGCGTCCACGAGGAGCGAAGATGCGCTCCTCCCGCTGATGATTTCTCTGGGCCTGCAGGGTAAATTCCTCACCCCGGTGCACCTGAAGATACCAGAAACGCACAACAAAGATGAAGAAAAAAAGCCCGACCAGCACCTGCAGCAGAATGACGCCACTGCGCGGTGGCTGATAGCTCTCGCTCTCTACCTGTATTTTCAGCCAGGCGCGCAGCCCCTCCCGTTTTGAATCGGGCAGGGTGACACCCTGCTGTCTGGAGGGCTCAGGCTGTATCATTGCTGCCCCACCGTCGCGTCATGACTAGAAGCCACCAGGCAAAAGGCAGAAAAAGTGCCTGTATCAGGCTGACGTCCAGCATTTCTTGCATATTGAAAGGAATATTTTGCACTGGTGCCATGAGCCAGGCCACCCCAAGGTAGGCCGCCCCAAGGCAGGTCGACAGGAGAAAAACAAACAGGAAGTTCCCAACCTCAAACAGCCACCGCCCTAGGGTAAACAGTACAAAAACAACTGCATACCAGACGATACTCACACCGAAGTTGCGGCTTCCCATGCCCTCCTGCAGGAAGATGAAGAGAGGCAGCAGCCAAAGCATATTTTTATAATCTTCTTCCTGCAGCAGGATGATGAGACCAAGCACCAGTACGTCCAGGCCCGGTATGCAGGACTGCACAGCGATGGCCATGACCATGAATGAAAGCCACCAGAATATATTGCGAAAAAGCTTCATACCAAGCCCTGACGGCCTCATGGCCCTGCTGGCACAGGCAGAGGAGGGCCTGCCGTTTCTACCGGGGCAAGGGTAGCGTCTGAGGGCTCCAGCAGCAGCACTTCTTCAAGATGATGCATATCCACCACGGGTACGGCCTCTACCGCCAGAAACTGTGTATAGTCCGACGGGGCCACACTGGAAACCCGGGCCACGGGGATACCCTTGGGGAACTTACCATCCAGGCCGGAGGTAATCAGAACTTCGTCTTTTGCAACATTACTGCCGCGTTCCACAAAATTGACCTCCAGTGTGCTGCCTGTGCCGCGGCCGGTCAGAATGCCCATGGCCCGGCTGTTTTGCGAAAAAACGGCAATGCGACTGCCGGGGTCAGAAATCAGGAGCACCGTAGCCGTGTGGGCACTGGCCCGCAATACCCGCCCGACCAGGCCCTGATGCGTAACCAGCGGAGTGCCAGGCCGCCCACCGTTTGCGTAGCCACGGCTGATGACAATACTGTCAAGCACGGCATTGGGACCCATGCGTCCAGCCAGAACCCGCGCCCCCAGGGGCCGCCAGTTGACGTCCACAGGCAGGCGCAGCAGGACGCGCAGACGCCTGAGCTCGGCAAGATCTTCGCCATGCGCCAGCAGACGTGCTTCCAGTTCGGCCACTCTGGCCTTGAGTGCAGTATTCTCTGCCCGTACATCCACAAGGTCGAAATAACGCTTCCAGAAATCCGTCACTGTATCTTCGATAGCGCGTAGCGGCTTCAGCACTGCACCGGTCAGCTCCAGTCCGATGTCAGCAGACAGCTCGTCAAGATGGCGGGTGCGCTGATTCCAGGAATACATGCACAGAAAAAGGATGAGCAGCGCGCCCGCAATGATCAGAATACGCCGTCCGGCCACAGTTTCTCACCTGTTTTTTGTGCTGCGCTCATACGCTGACGACGTTGCGGCGGGCTCTCCGGCGCAACGTCGTCATGAAAATCCAAAAACCCCGGTTGCATACGCAAGGTCAGTCGATACAGACTTCCTTGAGGATGTGGATATTGTCCAGAGCCTTGCCAGTACCCATGACCACGGTAGAAAGCGGATCATCTACTACCGTAATGGGCAGGGACGTTTCTTCGCGCAGGAGTTGATCCAGCCCCTTGAGCAGGGCACCTCCACCTGTCAGAACTATGCCTCTGTCCACGATGTCGGCTGCCAGCTCCGGCGGGGTCTGCTCCAGGGCGATGCGCACGGCCTGTACAATACTGTCAACCTGCTCTGAAATAGCCTTACGCACTTCCTCTGAGGTGATGATGATATTCTGGGGGATGCCAGTCACAAGATCACGACCCTTGACTTCTATCTGCTGTTCGGGATCAAGCGGATAGGCCGAAGCAATCTTGATTTTGATCTCTTCAGCCGAAGATTCACCGATGAGCATATTATACTTGCGTTTGACGTGCGTCATGATGGCTTCGTCCATCTTGTCGCCACCTACGCGTACGGAGCGGGAATAGACAATGCCCGACAGAGATATGACTGCCACCTCTGTGGTACCACCGCCGATATCCACCACCATGTTGGAGGTGGGCTCCTGTATGGGCAGGTCGGCGCCAATGGCTGCAGCCATGGGTTCCTCAATAAGATATACTTCACGCGCTCCGGCAGACTGAGCTGACTCCTTGACGGCACGCTTCTCCACCTGAGTTATACCCGTAGGCACGCAGATCATGATACGCGGCCGTACCAAGCGGCGCAGATTATGCACCTTGGCGATAAAGTGGCGCAGCATGGCCTCAGTGACTTCAAAATCAGCAATGACGCCGTCCTTCATGGGACGGATGGCCGTGATATTGCCGGGCGTTCTGCCCAGCATGCGCTTGGCATCCTGCCCTACGGCCAGTACCACATTGTTGCCGCGCATATCTTTCTTGACGGCCACCACTGAAGGCTCACGCAGCACAATACCCTGCCCCTTGACATAGACGCAGGTATTGGCCGTACCAAGGTCAATGGCCAAATCGTTAGAGAAAATCCCCAGTGCGAAATCCAGAATTTTGGACATCTGTCTTGCTTGCCTCGCTATGACGGGATGCGTATGCTTGAGACCTGCCGCTCCCGCCGGGCGGACAGGCGGAGAAATTTCTTCATTTGACGCAGGACTGTCTGCCAAATCACGCACGAAGTCAAGGTTTGGCAGGCCCGGTACAAAAACTTTGTCCCGGCAGGAAGCCGCCCCCTGTCGGGGCGCAGGGCCATAAGGCGCGACATTATGGTACGATGGCATACTCTGGCAGTCTGGTTTCGCCACAGGTTTGGTATCCGGGTGCAAAAAATTCCACTTGATGCCGGGGCATCCTGTCCCAATCGTGATGGCAGTCTGTCGCGCAGAGGCTGCATTTTCTGTGATGTTCATGGCTCTGGTTCTGGCCTTGGGGAGCAGGGCCTTGACCTGGCGGCCCAGTGGCAACGCTGGCATGACAAATACTGTACCACTGACCCGAACCGGCGTTTCATGGCCTACCTGCAGTCGTTTTCCAATACCTACGTTACAGCAGACCGGCTGCAGGCCCTCCTGCACGAGATTGCGGCGCTGCCCGGTTGCTGCGGTCTTGCCGTGGGGACACGCCCTGACTGTCTGGATGCCCGAAAGCTGGATATACTTGCCAGTGCACGCCAGAACACGGGACTTGAGGAAATATGGCTTGAGCTGGGCCTGCAAAGCGCCCATGATGCGACCCTGGCACGCATCAATCGCGGGCACAACGCCACTTGCGCCGCGCAGGCCGTGCAGGAATCCGCCGCAAGAGGTATTCTTGTGTGTGGGCATCTCATGGCAGGTCTGCCGGGTGAAAACGAAAACGCCTTTCTGGAGAGTGTGGACTGGGCCGCAGCATTGCCGCTCAGCGGCCTCAAGCTGCATAATGTCTTCATCCCAAGGGGCACGGAACTCGCCGCGCTGTATCAAAGTGGGGCCTATGCTCCGCTGGCACGTGATGAATACGTGGATATGCTCTGTGCAGCCCTGCCGCGTATCCCCTCACATATAGTCATGCATCGCCTGCAGAGCGACCCGCCCCCTGGCAGCCTGCTTGCGCCGCACTGGGCCCTTTTGAAACGCCCCCTGATGACAGACCTGCTTCGCGCCATGCATGCCCGCAATATCTGGCAGGGCTGCAGAGCCGATGTACCAGATGCCCGCCCCTCCTGGTATGACGCACCGGCAACCACTGGCCAGCATATGCTGCAGGGCTGAACGCAAAACACTACTTACGCTTCAGTAGTATGGTGAGAAGGCGGCTCAGTTCGGCCAGCTCAATGGGCTTGGCCAGATGGCCGTTCATGCCGCTTTCAAGGGCTGCTTTGATGTCTTCGGCATAGGCATGGGCCGTCATGGCCACAATGGGAACATGCTGCTCCTGCCTGCCTTCCAGTTCGCGAATGCTGCGGGCACTTTCATAGCCGTCCATAACGGGCATCTGCACGTCCATGAGTATGAGTGAGTAGTGTTCAGCCCCGGCATCCTGATACATCTTGAGAGCCATGGCGCCGTCTGAGGCTTCCTCTGTAGTGGCGCCCACCTCCTCCAGTACTTCCCTGACCACAATACGGTTGATCTCCACATCATCGACAATCAGTATCCTGTGTCCGTGCAGGTCAGGCAGGCTTTCACAGGGCTCTTCTGCCTCCTCCTGTTCAACATAGACATGCTTTTCCAGGCGCAGACTGAAGCTGAACACACTGCCGCTGCCCAATGTGCTGTCAACGGAGATCTCACTCCCCATGGCCCTGATGAATCCCTGGCTGATGCTCAGGCCAAGACCGGTATTTGTCTGTTTGGCATTTCCTGCATAGCTGCCGTGTTCAAAGGGGCGGAAGAGATGCTGCAGCTGTTTTTCTGTCATGCCCACGCCGGTATCGGTAACCGAAAAGTCCAAAACAGCATGGGTGGGGCTCTCCTCACGCAGACGGCAGGAAAAGGTCACGCAGCCGCCCTCCTGTGTGAACTTGACCGCATTGCCCACCAGATTGATGATGACCTGCGAAAGACGTGTCTGGTCATAAAGCAGGGCCTCCTCATGCCAGTCTGCTGCATTGTGCTCATAGACAATATTCTGTTCCCGGCACAGGGGAACAGCAATGGCATTGACTTCTGCATACAGACTGGCCAAGGTGTGCGGCATGAGGGAGAGCTTGAACTTGCCAAACTCAATGGCCGAAATATCCAGTATCTGATTGATGATCTTGAGCAGATGGCTGGAGGCGATCCGTATTTCCTCGATAGCGTCAAAAACCTTGCTGCGATTTTCCATATGTTCCGGCAGATTCCTGCTGGCAATGCGGCTCATGCCCAGTATGGCGTTGAGG
Organism: Desulfovibrio sp.; assembly: GCA_017396005.1. Taxonomy (GTDB): domain Bacteria; phylum Desulfobacterota; class Desulfovibrionia; order Desulfovibrionales; family Desulfovibrionaceae; genus Desulfovibrio. The sequence goes on along the minus strand of JAFQNG010000029.1, from coordinate 10,535 downwards.
GGCGTGCGCAACTCGTGACTCATCTGCGCCAGAAAGAAGCTTTTGGCCCTGTTGGCGTCAATGGCCTCCTGCTTGGCTTTTTTGCGCGCAGTGATATCGCGCGAAATACCTATGAGGCCGGTCAGTCTGCCCTGCTGCCGCAGGGGCAGCTTGATGGTCTCCACAATACGTTTGCTGCCGTCAGGATAGGTGATCTCTTCTTCAATGACATTGGTTCTGCCGCTCTCCAGGGTCTTTCTGTCGTCTGCAATGAATTTTTCAGCAGCATCCAGGCTGAGGTTGAAGAGTGCCCTGTCATTGCTGCCCAGTATCTCCTCACGGGACCTGCCCACGAACTTCCCGAAAGCCGTATTGCAGCCGATATAAGCACCATTGAGATCCTTGACGAAAACCATATCAGGAATCAGATTGTACACAGTAAAGAGAATATGGTTCTGCTGCAGGACCTGGTGGTAGGAGTGGGAGATGCTGTCTACAGAAGTATATCGTCGTACGATAAAGCAGATCAGAGACAGTAGTGCAACAAGGGCCATGACGCAGATATAGAGCTTACAGGAAAAAACGGTTTCTCCGGCAATGACAATGCAGATACTTGCATCCAGAATTTCCAGCATACACTCTCCCCTGTCTGCATAGAGAGTATGAGAAGCTGTCATGCAGCAAAAAATACAAGAAGCGCCGCTGTTTCATGGAAAACAGCGGCGCCGTTACATAGATGCCCGTGCTATTCGAAACGACTGGCCCCGGTAATCAGCACCATGTCCACGGGCACGTTTTCGTGAAAGCCTACACTCTTGGTTTTGACCTTGGCTATCTTATCTACCACGTCCATACCTTCGGTCACCTGGCCAAAGACACAATAGCCCCAGCCGTCCAGCGTAGGGGCGGAGTGATTAAGAAAATCATTATCTACTAGGTTGATGAAAAACTGGGCCGATGCACTGTGCGGATCGCGTGTGCGGGCCATGGCAATGGTGCCACGGGCGTTTTTCACACCATTACTGGCCTCGTTTTCCACGGGTTCACGGGTAGCTTTTTCATCCATGCGGGCACCCATGCCACCACCCTGTATCATAAAGCCGGGGATGACACGGTGAAAGATGGTATTGGTGTAGAAGCCGTCATCCACATACTGCAGAAAGTTGGCAACGGTCTTGGGGGCCTTGTCTTCAAAAAGTTCAATGAGAATATCGCCGGATGAGGTTTCCAGCAAAACAACGGGATTGGCCATGCCTGCTCCTTGAAAGTGAATTTTACTCAGTATAGGGCAGGCAGTGACAGATGACAATGCCTGCGCATCCAGGTAGAATTATTCATGGCTCCTAAAAAGACAGCTGCTGATCCCCTTATCCTGCCAGGTCTGCATGCCGTGCCTTCTCACTTGGCAAGTACAGTATTGCACTGCCCTCCCGAGGCACACATACCTGCATTGCAGGCTGCTCTGCTGGACTGGTTTGCCGTACACCAACGTGCTCTACCCTGGCGGGAGAAGTATACTCCCTATGAGGTGTGGATATCCGAAGTGATGCTGCAACAGACGCAGATGGAACGTGGTGTGGCCTATTTCAAACGCTGGATGGAACGCTTTCCCGACGTGGCCAGTCTGGCTCGGGCTCATGAGGAGGAGGTACTGCGCCTCTGGGAAGGGCTGGGCTATTATTCGCGTGCCCGGAATATTCTCAGGGCCGCCCGCCTGATTATGGAGCGACACGGCGGTTGTTTTCCATCACAGGAGGCAGATATCCGTGCTTTGCCCGGTGTAGGCCCCTATACGGCCGGGGCCATTGCCAGCATCGCTTTCGGGGCCAGTCTGCCATGCATAGACGCCAATGTGGAACGGGTTATTGCCCGCCTCTTTGATCTGGACAGCCCTGTCAAGCAGGAACCTGCTGCCTCCCGTCTGCGAGAGCTGGCCCTGCTTCTGGTGCCCGAAGGTAAAGCACGTGAACACAATCAGGCCATGATGGAACTGGGGGCTCTTGTTTGCGGCAAAAAAGCACGTTGCGGCATCTGCCCTCTGGCCTCTTTCTGCAGCAGCCTGCATCTGGGTATCGTCCATGAGCGTCCGGTTCCCGGCAAACGGGCGGCCATTACCCCTATAGAGGTTGTCACAGGGGTTCTGTTCTGCCAGGGGCAGATATTTGTGCAGAAACGCCTGCCTTCCGGTGTCTGGGGCAATCTGTGGGAATTCCCCGGCGGCAGGCTGGAGCCCGGTGAACGCCCGGAAGCAGCCATTGTGCGTGAGTTTGCCGAAGAAACCGGCTTCACGGTGCAGGTCACGGGCAAATACGGCGTCATCCGCCACGGCTATACCACCTATCGCATTACCCTGCACTGTTTTGCCCTGTCCCTGACAGGGCCGGCAGTCACGTCCCTGCCGGCCCCGCCGGTGCTGACAGCGGCCAGCGACTGGCGCTGGCTGCGCCGGGATGAGCTGGATGCTCTGGCCATGCCCGCAGCCCACCGCAAACTGGCAGACAGCCTTATGATGCAGAATGCCCGGCAGGGACTGCCGGGCATTCTGTCTGCAAGATAAATAACAGGACTAGATGGTACTGCGTTCCTGGCGAAAGACCTCCTGCATACGCACGACCATCTCTTCCAGATGTGTCACTTCACGGCGTACCTCGACCACACAGGTGGCAGTATCATGTGCAAGCCCGCTGGCTTCTTCGATGGAGTGATTGATCTCATCACTGGCGGCTGACTGCTCTTCGCTTGCAGTAGCAATGGCATTGACCTGATCTGCTGTAGATTCAGCTGTTGCCACTATCTCTTCCAACGCTCTGCCGGACTCATGAGCAAAACCTGTGGCCTCCTCAATCTGGGTTACAGCCCGTTCTACGGATGCAGAACTTTTTTGCGTACTTTCCTGTATGGCCCTGATGGCATTGCCTACATCCTGCGTAGAGCTCATGGTCTTTTCGGCCAGCTTGCGAACTTCGTCGGCCACTACGGCAAAACCACGACCAGCCTCACCGGCACGGGCTGCTTCAATAGCGGCGTTCAGTGCCAGCAGATTCGTCTGGTCAGCGATATCAGAAATGACACCCATGATCTGATTGATAGCCTGAGCATGGGCATTAAGCTCTGCCATATCCTTTTTAAGTTCCAGAGAAACTGTATGCACAGCCTGAATACAGTGCAGAGAGCGTTCCACAACCTGCGCCCCGCTTTCAGCCTTGCCTCTGGTTTCGGCAGAGGCCTGTGACGCCTCAGATGCATTGCGGGCTACCTCGCGCACAGTTGAGGTCATTTCGTTCATGGCTGTGGCAGCCTCAGAAAGACGTGCCGCCGAATGCGCTGTAGTAGCGTCTGACTGCTCCATACTGGCGGCAATGGTACGCGCAATGCCAGAGACCTCTTCTGTCATGTCGGTCAGAGTGCGTATCATAGCGTCCATATTGGCATTTTTCTGATTAATAACCTCTTCGGCACGCTTTAAGGCAGACATGTCCACATAGAGACAAAGCCCACCAATGCAGAGATTGTCTTCGTCATATATAGGGAAGACATTGAAGAGCACATGCACCTTGCCCCCCTTATGACCAGTAATGGTCACTTCTCTGTTGCGAAAATATTCACCCTTGCGAATAGCCTTGCCAACAGCAGTTTCACGCGTAGGGTCATTATAAAAAAGCTCAGCCAGGGTCTTGCCCAGGCAGTCTTCTACACGTCCGTCTATTTCCAGCATGTCCAGACAGGCCTGATTGGTTCTGGTGGTCTTTTCCTGCGCATCTACCAACAGAAATGGCATTGGCAGACCATTGAATACGCCAAGGTTGAGACCTCTCTCAAACTTCAGCAGGCGGCGCGCCTCTTCCTGGTATTTACTGATGCCCGGCAGAGCCTGCGGGTCAAGTTGTGCAGGAGTTTTCAAATCTCCCTGGCTCATACGACGCAGATCAGCTTCCAGTGATTTCAGTTCTCCACCCCAGAGACGTACCGCCAGGGCAGGCAGGGCAACAGCCATGACGAAAACCGCCAGCATGCCACCCCAGATACAAGCTGCTCCTCCTTCCGGGGCCAGCCCCATACAGCTCCAGAGCAGCAATGCGGTCAGAGCGGCCGTACCGAGAGAGAACAGAAAAAATCTGGATGCCAGCGTCATACTTCCTCCTAATATCAAGCCCATGTCACTGCTGGTAAACCGTAACCTGTCAGAAGTGATGTAACGGGTAAAAATGCTTTTTGTTTAGAGCTGTTATGGAGGTGTACCACAAAGTACCCCACTATGCCAGCCTGCAACCCGCTGCCTGTTTTTCTGCACTGCAGCTGTGCCTGCAGAGAAAACCTGTACTGAAAAAAGGCACGGCTGCCGGGGACCGGCAGCCGCGTAAGGGAGGATGTTCCGATGGCTTAGAGAGGGTATGTCGAAAGGAGGGTTTTCAGGGGGGCCCGCCGCCCACTGGAGCGGCGGGAAATCTCTCTTTTATATCTTTACCGCCAGAAGGCGGATTATTTATTGGGGCGTCGCATTTGCGTACGCTGTTTTTTATATAGCAAGCTGCGTGCCAAGATAAAAAAATGATATAACCAGTTGTGATATCAAATAGTTATCATAAGCCTCAGCTGATGTGTGCCTGGACATGTATATTTTTTATACCAAAAACAAATATCTATGTATAAATTTAATACATGACACAGTTGTATACCGCCATAAACTGCCTGAGCTTGCCGCTCCCCGTTCTGCCTGCTATAGTTCTTTTTGTGCCGTCAAAGGCGCAATGACCCCAGCCGAGGTTTTTTATGTGTCTTGCCATACCAGCCCAGATTGTGGAGCTTCAACCTGCCGACATGGCTCGTGTACGCGTGGGAGAAAGCCAGACCTTTCTCACAGCCTCTACCATGCTTTTACCTGAACCACCTGCCGTGGGCGACTATGTGATAGTACACGCCGGCTTTGCCCTGCACACCCTGAGTGAGCAGGAAGCTCAGGACAGCCTGGCCGCTTTTCGTGAACTGGCGCAGGCTCTGGAAGATGAAAAAGCTGTCTGATGTAATGCAGAAACATCTGTGTACAATCCGTGTCGTGCATATGTGCCTGTGAGTACTGCTTTGAAGAGCTTGTATGAAGGCAGGGCATACCGTCTGCGCATGACACGGTATGAACAGAGGCACAGATGGCTGTCTCTGCTGCTGGACTGCTACGCACTCATTGATCTCAGTGTATGGCAGGCTGTTGACACGGCTTCTGATGTTCTGGCCTGCCGTGAGGGCTGCACTGCATGCTGCCGGCATACCATCCCTCTGTCGACACTTGAAGCTCTGGGCCTCAGATTTTATGTACACACACTGCTCGATGCAGCCCTGTACCAGGACCTGCGCCGCAATATATCCCGACAGGGCAGTCTGTGCTGTTTTAATCATCAAGGTTCCTGCACAGTCTATGCGCTGCGTCCCATAGCTTGTCGGCGTTATCTGGTGACGGGCACTGCCTGTGCGGAGGATGAATCCCCACTGGATTCCCGTCCGCATGCTGTCTTACACCCCTCAAGAGATGTCTTGCGGCGTGCCGTGGCCCTTACCCTGCCATTTTACCGCACGATCGGACTTAAACCAGAGTCCGGAGAAGATGTTCTGTCCTTCTATTTACGGCAAAACATGCCTTTGACTTCCCTTAATGAAAGGATTTTTGCCGGGGAGAGTTACTAACCATGTTGTATGCGGCTGTATGCGCCATTGCTCGGGACGAAACGCCGCATTTGCGTGAATGGGCACTGCATCATCTTGCCACAGGGTTTGAGCATCTTATCATTTATGACAATGGCAGCCAGGAGCCTGTGCGACAGACCCTTGCAGATCTGCTGGCAAGCGGGCTCCTGACCGTACTGGACTTTCCTGGGCAGCGTGCCCCGCAGCTTTCAGCCTACTATCACTGTCTGCGGGAGTCGGGTACCGGTGTCTGCTGGTTGGCCTTTGTGGATATAGATGAATTTATCCTGCCACTGGCAGGCCGTGATATCAAGGATCTGCTGGCCACATACGAAGATCATGCTGCTCTTGCCGCGCACTGGATGCTTTTCGGTTCCAATGGTCATCTGGGCAGACCTGCATCAGCTGTGGCGCGAGCTTATACCGAAAGCCTGGGGCTTGACGGACATATTAAAAGTATCGTGCAGCCCCGCCATGTGCTGAAGCCTCTTTCACCGCATCATTTCGCCTATACAGAAGGGCACTGTTGTGTCAATGAAGATCATGTGCCGGTTCTGGGCGCACAGTCATATCCTGTGGCAAACAAAATCAGAGTGAATCACTATTATTTCAAGTCACAACAGGACTTTGAAGAAAAGATAGTCCGGGGTCTGGCCACACCTGTACAGGGGCTGCAAGGACGCTCGATGGACGAATTTTATGCACAAAGCCAACGGTCTGTATACCGTGACCGTATGGCAGAGCGCTACAGCGCACTGACATCGGCGTTGGGGCGGCTGCCAGCTGCAGAGCTGGCCCGTCTGATTCTGCGTGATGCCCGATGCGATGTACAGAAAGAGATGTCCACCATCAGTACCATGGTGCAAAACGGCCATGCGTCAACGGCGCTCAGTCGTTACAGACGTTTACGCCGTTATCATGGTGGGGCCGGTCTGCTGATTTTGGGAGCCGGTATTTACTTTCTTCTGGGCGACAGCGACAAAGGCCAGCGTCTGCTGGGTGAAGCTCTGTTGACAGCTGGCGGCGATGCCGCGCAGCAGGTTTGGGTGTATGAACAGATCAGGCATCACTATACACGGCAGGGCCGGGAGGATACGGCGCAGGCTCTGTCTGCTTTTGTACAAAAATATGTTACCCGCTGATCAGCGATAAGACTACCATCAGGAGCGTATAATGAAAGTTCTCGTGACCCCCCGTTCTTTCGGCAAGAATAACCCTGAGCTTTTCCAAAGACTGAACGATGCCGGCCTGACAGTAGAGCGCAATACCAGCGGAGGTATTCTGAGCCGTGAGGCCATGATGGAGAAACTGGCAGACTGTGATGGACTCATCCTCGGTGTCGATCCTCTGGATGCCGAAGTGCTGTCTGCAGCCCCGCATCTGCGCGCGGTGGCCAAATACGGTGTTGGTCTCGATAATGTGGATCTTGATGTCTGCAGGTCACGCGGTATCGCTGTTTCCCGTACGACAGGGGCCAATAGCGAAGCTGTGGCTGACTATGCATTTACGCTCATGCTCACCGTAGCTCGCAAGGCTCTGCTCATCGCCCAACGTTGCCGTCAGAGGGACTGGAGCAAGATCACCAGCATTGATCTTTACGGTAAAACCCTCGGCATTATGGGCCTCGGTGCCATTGGCAGATGCGTGGCTCGACGGGCACGCGGCTTTGATATGAAAATTCTGGCGCATGATGTTTGCTGGGATGCAGCATATGCCGCTGAGATGGGTATAGAACGAGCTGATCTGGATCGTATTTGTCGTGAGGCTGACGTCATCACACTGCATGCAGCCCTTACACCCGATAGCCGTCACTGTATCAACGCTGCGCGCATTGATCTGATGAAATCAACGGCCATACTGGTCAATACGGCCAGAGGTGAGCTGGTGGATGAGGCTGCTCTTCTGTCGGCCCTGCGTGAAGGGCACATCTACGGTGCAGGCTTAGACGTCTTCGAGCAGGAGCCACCGACTGACCCTGCATGGTATACACTGGATAACCTGGTCATGGGCTCACACTGCTCCTCATCCACGGCCGGGGCCACGGCCAGCATGGGCCATATGGCCGTGGACAATCTGCTGCGGGATCTTGGCATACTGCCGCAGCGTCAGTAGTACGGTAGAAAAGACATGCGGCCTGTTTTCTGGTTGCTGGGTCTTTCGGGCAGCGGCAAGACCACCCTGGGCTCTCTGCTCTACCGTCACCTGAGGGCGTGTGGTCAGGATGCGGTCTTCATTGATGGTGACTGCTTTCGACGACAATTCGGCTTCAGTGGTTTTAGCCCTGCAGATCGCCATCGTAATATCGACGCTATGCGAGCGTATGCTCTGCAGCAGTGCGCACAGGGTAAAACCTGTATCGTAGCGGCTATTACGCCCTATGCTGCCATGCGGCAGAAAAACCGTGAGCAGATACCCCTGTACCGTGAGATATGGGTACGCTGTTCACTGCAGACGTTGATGCTGCGGGATACCAAGGGGTTCTATGCCAGGGCAGCACGCGGAGAGATGGCCCTGCTGAGTGGCATTTCAGACACTTTTGATGACGCTTTGCACGCAGATCTGGTCATTGATACTGATCACCTGACCCTGATGCAGAGCTGGGCTCGACTGCGGGATGAGCTTAAAGCCATCTCCAATTGAGGGGCTGGAGGACAGGCAAAGGGAGGAGGAACGACCCATTTGGAGGATGAGGTAAACTCTGGTCTCAGTTCAAAGTGAAACATTTTACCAGAACTTTACAAAAACAACCCTTTCGATTTTACAATGGCGGTCTAAAGTGCCCCTCATGGCAATCCTTAATCTTTCAGGAGTTTGAACCATGAAAAGAAGCATTCCCGCCCTTGTTTTAACCGTCCTCATGGCTGTTGCCGCACCTGCCGATGCCAAACCTCTTTCCGGTATGATTTCCACGGACGGTTCCAGTTCCATGGAAAAAGTCATTGGCTCCCTTGGTGAAGCCTTTGAGAACGAACACCGCAAAGTCAAGTTTACCTACAATCCCACAGGTTCAGGGGCAGGTATTGCCGCTGCCAGAGAAGGCCGTTGCGATATTGGTCTTGCCAGCCGAGACCTCAAAGAGGAAGAAAAAAACTTCGGCCTCACTGCAACAGTGCTGGCGTATGACGGTATTGCCGTCATCGTGAATCCTCATAACCCTGTAAAAAATCTTACTCTCGTCGATCTTGCGAACATCTACACGGGTAAAGTCGTCAACTGGAAGGAGGTCGGCGGTCAGGACTCCACAATTGTCCTTATTGGCCGCGAAGCGGGCAGTGGTACGCGTGACGGTTTTGAGTCTGTCACCAATACCAGGGATGCCTGCAAGTATCGCCAGGAACTCACTTCCACGGGAGATGTCATCACTACGGTTTCTCAGAATCCTGCCGCCATTGGCTATGCTTCCCTTGCTTCTGTGAAGAAAAGCGTACGCCCCGTTTCCATTGAGGGTGTCGCCCCTTCCGAAAAAAGTGTGAAGGATGGTTCCTACAAGGTGCAGCGTCCCTTCGTTCTCGTTACGGTGGAAGGCAGGGAGCTGTCCCCCGCCGCTCAGGCCTTTTTTGACTATATCACCTCTCCTGCTGCTTCCCGCATTATTTCCGCCGCCGGTGCTGTCCCGGCCCATTGATAACAAAAACGCCGCTTCGTTGTTCAGCAGAAACGGTACACTGGAGAGAACCGCACTCCTTCCGGGCAAGAGCGGCGGTATCATTCCGTCGCTCTTCTCTGTAATCTTTTCCCATCGCAGAACGTCTGATATGAATACACAAAGGACTTTTGAATACCTCATACACGGCTTTTTCCTCCTGCTGGGACTGGTGGCCGTGGGATGCGTCCTGCTTATCACTGCCTATCTTGTCTTTTCCGGTCTTCCTGCCATACGGGAAATAGGGCTGGCCGATTTCCTTTTTGGCGATACCTGGGCCTCTACGGCTTCGGAACCGCGCTTCGGCATCCTCCCTTTTATCCTAACAAGTATCTGGGGTACGGCTGGTGCCATTGCCCTCGGTGTACCCGTAGGCTTCTTCACAGCGGTATGGCTGGCGAAAATGGCTCCAGTCCGCGTGTGCCGTTTCATGGAATCGGCGGTCAGCCTCCTTGCGGGGATCCCATCCGTCGTTTACGGCCTTGTGGGGATGCTCGTTCTTGTTCCGGGCATACGCTCTGTTTTCAATGTGCCGGATGGCGCGAGTCTGTTGGCCGCCATTCTTGTTCTGGCCGTTATGATCCTGCCTTCCATTATCAAAGTATCCATGACGGCATTACAGGCAGTGCCGCAGGAATACGAAGATGCTTCTTTCGCCCTTGGAGCCACATCGGTTGAAACATATTTTCGCGTATCCGTCCCCGCCGCCAGGAGCGGAATTGCTGCTTCCGTCGTACTGGGCGTAGGCCGTGCCATTGGTGAGGCTATGGCTGTCATGATGGTTTCGGGCAACGTAGCCAATATGCCTTCCCTTTTTGAAAGTGTACGTTTCCTGACTTCTGCGGTGGCAAGCGAGATGTCTTACTCAAGCGGACTCCAGCGTGAAGCTCTTTTCTCCATAGCACTTGTGCTCTTCTTTTTCATTCTGCTGATAACTGCTTCTCTCAACTTTTTCCTCAAGCGTGGAAGGGAGGCGTGATGCTCGCCCAAAAGCTTTCTTTCAAGCGGCGCAGCTATATGGCTCTTATGCAGATAGTCATGGGGCTGGCCACGCTGAGTACTGCCGTCCTCGTTCTTTTCCTACTGGTGTATGTGTTGGGAAAAGGCATTCCTCATCTTTCGTGGGAGCTTCTCAGCACCAGGCCAAGTTATCTTACGGAACGCATAGGTATTCTGCCAGATATTCTGAATACACTGTATATTGTTGTCGCCGCGTTGGGAGTTACTATTCCTCTTG
>JAFQNG010000028.1 GCA_017396005.1 Desulfovibrio sp. | reverse complement strand
GGAAGACTGGCTGCGCCGTCCTGACCTGGACTGCACCCTGTGCATTGACGCCCCCTTTGACGGCTGGGAGCACAAGGTGGGGCTCATCCCCAATGTGCTGCTGGAGCTGGCCCCCAAGCCCAAAAACTGCGTGGCCGTGCTTTGCGGGCCGCCCATCATGATCAAGTTTACGGTGCAGGCGCTGGAAAAGCTGAAATTTGCGCCCGAAAACATCGTCACAACTCTGGAAAAACGCATGAAATGCGGCATCGGCATCTGCGGACGCTGCAATATCGGCGGGCGCTATGTCTGCGTGGACGGCCCTGTCTTTACCTGGAAGGAACTGCAGGAGCTGCCGCCGGAGTTATAAGGAATACATATGAGAAAACTCTTATTGTGCTGCGCTCTCTGCTGTCTGCTGGCTGGCCTGCCTGCCAGCGGCATGGCGGCCAATGCCAAGATCGACCCTGAAAGCTATATCTGTGCAGAGCTTGTGGCCCTGGCCAGCACAGTGCAGGAAGCGCCACTCTTTGAAGTCCTGCAGATGGATGGCTATGCCGCTGCCGCCGCTGGACAGGATGTGGCCGTACCAGAGGCTGTGGCCCCCATACTGGGGCAGGTGCTGGGTATCTGTCAGGCCCAGCCTACGGAAAAGGTGGCTGCGGTATGGCAGGCTGTACGACAGCAGTCTCTGCTGCCTGAAAATGGCCCCTGGCATGCTGACAGGACAACCTGCGGGCAGTTCACCGCTGCCCAGGAAGACGGCAGCGGTTTTCCTGTCTGGCTGGATGGCTATAACAGACAAAAAAATGGTAACAGATCTTCCATCCTGAATGATAACGAGAGCTTTCAGGGCTTTCTGAAAGCCTGTGCAAAAAAGCCTGACAGCCTTATGCTGGATGTACTGCGTGAGCAGGCCAGATAAAAAAAGCACAATACACAGCAAAGCCGCTGCCTCTTCTGAGACAGCGGCTTTTTTTACAGCCTTCAAAGTGCAGCATCTGTCGTTTCTTCCACTGACACGTGATAGACCTCTGCCCCGTCAGGGGCCAGCTGGGGCAAGATCTTCTCCTCTTCCTGCCACTGCCCACGCATGATCCAGTAAAGATGCTGCACTGCCAGGTTCTTATCCAGACACAACAGACGTCCGTTGACGCCGTGCGGCAGATGCCGGGCTGTTGCCTCAGCAAGGTCGCGATAGATTTCAAGCTGATGACTTTCAAAAGCACATTGACACATCAGGGCGTCACCCATGGGGGTAAAGTCCAGATGTACGGCCCCTGCCTGCAGGAGGATCTCTCTGATTTCGGCCATGAGAGATTTTTCCAGCACCAGCAGTTCTTCATAGGTAAGACTGTCGTCATAACTGAACTGGCCAAAAAGCTCACTGCGATTTTTATCCATATCTCCCTCATTCTCGTTACATACACCAGGCCGTATAACTGGCCTTGTAAAACGAAAAAGGCTATTTTCAACAGGGAGGAAAAATATGCGCGTTGCCGATCACTGCATTCTGGCGTTCTGCCGGCTGGGCATAGCAGGCTTGGCACCCAGAGCTCCGGGCACCTGGGGCACTGCCATGGCAGCCCTGCTGGCACCCTGGCTGTTTCTGCCGCTGGCTTTTGGGGAACGGCTGCTCACGTTGTCAATGGTCTTCATACTGGGCGCACTGGCTGCTACGAGAGCCGAGAAGCTGTTAGGGCGCAAAGATCCCGGCCAGGTAGTCATTGATGAGTTGCTTGGCCTGTGGCTGGCCCTGCTGCCTTTCGCCACAGCCGACCTTTGGCTCATGACAGCGGCGTTCATACTTTTTCGCATTTTCGACATCGCCAAGCCATGGCCGGTACGCGCTTCGGAAAACTGGCTCCCGGCCGGCTTCGGCGTCATGCTGGATGACGCTCTTGCCGGGCTGTGGGCCATGCTCTGCCTGGGCGGGCTGCACTGCCTGAGCCTGGTATAAGATGCAGCGCGCAGGGCAGGGGCTGGGACAAGGCAGCTAGACCTTCATGCGATAGGTGATGCGCCCACGTGTGAGATCATAGGGGGAGAGTTCCACCTTGACACGGTCACCGGGCAGGATGCGGATATAAAACTTGCGCATCTTGCCTGAAATATGGGCCAGCACTTCGTGCCCGTTTTCCAGCTCTACACGAAACATGGCGTTGGGCAGGGCTTCCTGCACGACGCCGTCGACTTCAATGGATCCTTCTTTTGCCATGGGGCCTCCCGAAAAAAAGCTTAAATGCGCGTCAGCTTCACAAAAAAGCCCGTAGCTGTCAACCTGGCTTGCGCAGGAGCAGCCACAGCCCCGCGATCATAAGAGGCAGGCAGAGCAGCTGGCCCATGGTCAACCATCCGAAAGCCAGATAGCCGAGCTGAATATCCGGCACACGAACAAACTCTACAGAGAAACGACATATCCCATACCCCAGGGCAAAAAGGCCCGACACAGCGCCTGGCTTATGCTGCCTGGACGAATACAGCCAGAGAATGACAAAGAGCACTGCCCCTTCAAGCACGGCCTCATAGAGTTGCGAAGGATGGCGCGGCTGCGGCCCTGCAGCGGGAAAGATCACAGCCCAGGGCACATCACTGACCTTGCCCCACAGTTCGCCGTTGATATAATTGCCGATACGGCCGAAAAAAAGCCCCGGGGGTACCAGCGGGGCCACAAAATCCGAAACATCCAGAAAACGCCTCTTCTGACGATGCGCAAAATACCAGAAGGCCGCCAGCACGCCCAAAAGCCCACCATGAAAAGACATACCGCCATTCCAGATACGTATGATCTCCACAGGGTCATTCAGGTAGGCAGGCAGGTCATAAAAAAGCACATAGCCAAGACGCCCACCCAGAATGATGCCCAGCATGACACAGGTCAGCAGATCATCCACATCGGCAGGGCGCCAGCCCGATCCGGGACGGGCCGCCCGTCTGCGGGCCAGAAACCAGCCCAGAGCAAAGGCCATGACATACATGAGCCCATACCAGCGCAACTGCAGGCTGCCGATGGAAAAGGCAACAGGATCAATATGGGCGGTCAGCATGCGGGCCATCCCGGAGCATTGAATTCGCCGCTCTTGCCACCGCTCTTATGCAGCAGGCGTACCCGGCTGATAACGATGTCCCGCTGCACGGCCTTACACATATCATAGATGACAGCAGCGGCTGTCTGCGCGGCTATGATGGCCTCCATCTCCACCCCGGTATTGCCCGTAGTACGCGCCTCGGCCTCTATGCGCACCTGCGGCGGAGTGTCCAAGACCTCAAAGCGAATATCCACATGGCTCAGATTCAGGGTATGACAGAGAGGGATCAACTCATCTGCGCGTTTGGCAGCCAGTATGCCGCCGATTTTTGCGCAGGCCAGCACATCCCCCTTGGGCAGGGCAGCCCTGCGCAGAAGTTCCAGCGTAGCCGGGGCCAGCTCCACTACAGCTTCGGCAATAGCCACACGACGCGTAGCGGCCTTGTGCCCCACATCCACCATACTGAGATGTCCCTGTGCATCCAGATGCGTGAACTGTTCTTCCATCTGCTGCTCTCCTCTTAGAAGTACTGCGTTCAATACAGACCTGCCAGCCACTGTCCCCAGCCGGGCTGTGTGGGTTTTCGCGGTAGCTGCCAGCCGGAATCGCGCCCGCTGTCTGAAAAACGCATCCGTACCTGCGTCAGCCTGCCTTCTTCACTGGCTGTCATGAACTGGAAAGGAATATCCGCATTGGGGCGCTGCTGCATAAGCCAGCGTACCCATGCCAGGCCGCTGCCAAAACGCAGATCATAATAGAGGCGCAGCTCTGTTTTTTCAGCTTTGTGCCTGGGGGCATCCCGAAGGGGCAAAGGGGATTGCACAGGCAGAAGAGTGAAATCAAAAAAGGCTTTAGCCATGACCGACTGCGCGCTCAGACCTGCTACAGCCTCAGGCCGGGCAGCAGTATGGCTCATGACAGGGCCACGCGGCTGCCCCATGGCGTTCAGACTCTGTTCACAAATATTACGCCCTTCAGGTACTGTCTCGGCATAGAGCAGGCGCCAGTAAAAAGGCGAAAACGCGTCAGGCAGAACAGTCACATCCGTGACCTGCCGTCCCAGGCTTGTCAGGCGGGCTTCATTCTGGCCGGTATGCCAGTGATTGAGGGCAATGGCTGCCGCAGGGTAGGCCACAATCCAGGCCAGTGTCAGCAATAGCAGGCCCTGCCGGGCACGCCAGCGCCAGACAGCCCACAAGAGCGGCACTGTCAGCAGCAGGTCAATGATAAAAACCCCGTTAAGACGTACTCTTTCGTGCGAGAAGGGCAGAAAGATCATGGTCCCGTAGGTGGTGATGACATCCAGCCAGATATGCAGCAGAAGCATCAGACAGCCAAAGAGCCACACCCTGCCCAACGACCATCGCCATGTGAGCCCGGCCCGCCAGAGGGGCCAGAAAAGTACAGCCAGCAACAGGCCAAACAGGGGTACGGCAGCCAGAGAGTGTGTTATGCCCCGGTGCAGGAGCAGGAAATCCAGCGGCGTATACGCAAAGATGATATCGATATCAGGCGCCGCGGCAGCAAGGGCAGCCAGTGGTACGGCCCAGGCTGTAAGGGGCCGACGGGGGCAGGCCAGCATGGCCACAGCACCGCTGGCAGCATGAGTCAACGGATCCATAGATCTTTATCCATATGCTTATTGCCTGAAGGGGCTGCGCTCACGGGGTACGGCACGGTAGGCGGGATCTTCCGGCGCGGGCTCCTGCCCGCGCAGCTGCTGACGCAACTGATCGACACGCCACTCCTGCATGTTCTGCATAATGTGCGGCCGATTGTAATGATAGAGGTTGCGCTGCACACTGCTGGCCCCGGTCATGGGATAGCGCATCTGCTCGGCAGTAGAAGGGCGCAGGCCGTCACCCTCATACTCTGAGGATGTTCCGATACCGATATCTCTGGGACCACAGGCCGCAAGTATAAGGCAGATGAAGACAGGACAGGCTCTGACGAATTTCTTCATTATTCAGCTAAACAGCCTCTAACGTATATAAGTTGGTATATTGATCAGTATCTCGCGCGTATAGCTGATCATGCGCTCCATAAGCCAGGGCAGCGCCAGCAGCAGGGCAATGAACATACAGACGATCTTGGGGATGAAGGTCAGGGTCATTTCCTGAATCTGTGTGGCAGCCTGAATAACACTGACCACAACACCCACGGCCAGCCCTACGCCCAGCATGGGCAGAGCCATCATCAGGCAGAGTTCAATGGCCTGACGACCGAAACCGACGACGAATTCTGGCGACATAGCTGCCTCCCGGAGGGTCAAAGCAAATAGCTGTTGACCAGCGAACCCACCAGCAGATTCCAACCGTCGACCATGACAAAAAGCAGCAGTTTGAACGGCATGGAGACCATCATGGGCGGCAGCATCATCATGCCCATGGCCAGAAGAACGCTGGAAATAACCATATCCAGCACAAGAAAAGGTATGTAAATAAGAAAACCAATGGTAAAAGCCGTCTTCAGCTCACTGATAACATAAGCCGCAGCCAGAAGCATGGTAGGCACTTCTTCTCTGTTTCTGGGCAGCTCCATCTGGGTAATGGCATAAAAAACCGACAGATCTTTCTCTCGCGTATGTTTGAACATGAACGTACGCAGAGGTTTCTGGGCTTCTTCGAGGGCTACCTTGTAGTCTATCTGCTCGGCCAGGTACGGCTGAAGAGCCTTATCGTTGATCTCCTTCCCCACGGGGTACATGATGACCACTGTCATGAAAATGGCGAGACTGGCCAGCACTTGGGTGGGGGGCAGCTGCTGTACCCCCATGGCCTGTCGCAGGAAACTGAAGACGATAATGATACGGGTAAAACTGGTGACCGTGAGCATGATGGAGGGGGCTACCGAAAGCACGGTCAAAAGGAAGAGGACCTCCAGCAGAACAGAAACCTTGCTGGGCTCCGGCACACCGCCCGACAGCGTCAACTGCATGGCGGGCATACTGATATCCTGTGCGGTGTATGCCGCCTCAGGCAGAAGAACTGCCAGTACCGCTGCCAGCAGGACCGCGGCTGGCAGCCTCCATGATCTTCTCAAAGTCCGCATGCGGCTCATGCTCCGCTTTCTCCTCGCTCAGAAGGGTGATCTGCTGGTCTGTGACGGCCAGCAGCAACCTCCTATTCAAAAAGCGTACCACCATAAGCCCTTTTCGGGGCCCCAGGGGCATCTGGGCCTCCATGGCCAGTGCGCCACGCGGCAGTGCCCCGGGCCGTGGCATGAAGTTGAAACGGCCAAAACGACGTACAAGCCAGACAAGGAGCCAGAGCAGGGCCAGAAAGAAAAAAAGAACGCCTACTGCCTCCAGATAGCCGCTCCAGGTGAACGTGCCCAGGCTGTTTCCCGCCCCGCCCTGCACGGAAGCCTGCACACCTTCCAGGGTTGTCTGCCCTGCCGTGGCCGCATCGCCCGGATTAGCCAAGCTGTTTCACCCTTTCAATGGGACTGATGATATCTGTCAGCCGCACACCGAATTTTTCATTGATGACAACGGCCTCACCGCGTGCCACCAGCTTGCCGTTCACATAGACTTCCAGCGGTTCACCGGCCAGTTTGTTCAGCTCCACTACAGAGCCCTGGCCCAGCTGCAGCAGCTCATTTATCAGAAGGCGGGTACGCCCAAGCTCGGCCGAGACATCCAGGGGAATATCCAGGATGAAATCCAGTTCACGCTTGAGTTTGTTATCTCTGGGCTGGCGTGACA
This sequence comes from Desulfovibrio sp., assembly GCA_017396005.1. Taxonomy (GTDB): domain Bacteria; phylum Desulfobacterota; class Desulfovibrionia; order Desulfovibrionales; family Desulfovibrionaceae; genus Desulfovibrio. The sequence goes on along the minus strand of JAFQNG010000028.1, from coordinate 19,546 downwards.
TTTCCGTCATGTCCGCAAAGCGGGCATCTGTGCTCTGCCCTGCGAAAGCAGGGCCGGCTGTACCGGGACCGCCATAGGCCATGGGGCCGTCCTTCGTCTCTTCTTCTGCGGCCAGGGCTTCTGCCCACTGAGCGGCCAGAGCCTCATCGTCTACAGCTGTCTGCCCGGCCTCCGGCGCAGCCTGCTTCGATTCTTCATCCTCAAGCTGAGCCGCCCACTGCGCGGCCAATGCGTCCTGTTCTTCCTGCGACATGGATCACCTCATTCCAAACTGGATTATTCCACTACGAAATCCGTAAAATAGATGCGGATGACGCGTTGCGCCCCCAGGATCTGATTAAGCCGGGCAGCCACTTCTGCCTTGAGCATGACCTTGCCGTCAGGCGTAGCAATATCGCCATAGCTTTTGCCCGCCAGCAGCATAATGACAGCATCGCGGATGCGCGCCTCCTGCACCTTGATTTCTGTGGAGATGTCGGCATTGGCCTCCACTTCCATCCCCAGCTTCAGGTACCGTCGCCCGCCCGGGTCTGCCAAGTTGACCGTGATCATGGGCAGAGGCAGCACCAGGCCCGAGCTGCGGGGCAGGTCACTCTGCCGCTCTATGCGTGTAGAAGAGGCAGGTGCACCATCTGCAAGCGGAGCCTGTGCGGCCGGGGCTGTCTGGGCTGACGTCTCTGCCTTTGCCGGTGGCGGCATATTGCCCGTGGCCGGTGTACGCAGATACAGCCACCAGTAGGCGCCCACACCACCCAGGGTCAGCAGGAGGATCGCCAAAATAATGACAAGACGCTTGACTTTGCTTTTTTTCTTGGGCCGCTCGGCCTGCCCCTCGGGCAGGGCTGAGCTTTCCTTGCTATCCTTGGCTGCCATAGGCATTCACTCCCGCAATAAAAAACATTTTCCAGATCCAGAACGAATCATAACACGGCTTATGCATGCTTTATGCCAAAAGCGACAATACCTGTCTCAGACAGCTCTGTGCGGTCTGGGACCAAAAATATCAGTGCCAATGCGCACCATGGTAGCACCCTCGGCCACGGCTGCCTCAAAATCTCCACTCATCCCCATGGAAAGCTCCGGAAGCGACAGGTTCAACCTGACGCGCAGATCGTCCCTGAGCTGGCGCAGCTGTGCAAAATAGGGCCGAGCTGCCTCACCCGCATCAAAAACAGGCGGCAGACACATCAGTCCGCGCAGCTCCAGATGAGGACAGGCCATACACAGGTGCTCAGCCAGCGCCGGCAGGTCCTGCACAAGAACACCGGATTTTTGTGGCTCTGCCCCCACATTGACCTCTATAAGCACCGGCTGCCGCTTTTCCTCTACGGCCAGACGGCGTTCCATGCCGTCAGCCAGCCTGCGGGAATCCATGCTGTGGATAAGGGCAAAGGTACCGGCCACCTGTGCTGCCTTACGGCTCTGCACATGGCCGATCATATGCCAGCGTATGGATATGCGTTCAGAACCCCGCAGGGCTTCCCGCTTCTGCAGAGCCTCCTGCACATAATTTTCACCAAAATCTATCTGCCCGACCGCCGCTACGGCTGCCACAGCCTCTGCTGTATGCAGTTTGGAGACAGCAACAAGCGTCACCTCTGAGCGCTTTCGCCCAGCTGCCAGGCAGGCAGCCTCCAGCCGCTCCTGCACGAGGCTGTAGCGGTGTACAAGATCAGCGACACACACTGCCTACTCCGCCATGAGACCAAGATCCCGTAAAAAGGCAGCGTCTTCTGTCCAGTGTTCGCGTACCTTGACCCAGAGCTCAAGATGCACCTTGCCTTCCAGAAGCTCCTGTATCTCCTGCCGTGCTTCACTGCCGATCTTCTTGATGGAGGCCCCTGCCCTGCCAATGACCATGGCTTTGTGCATGGGCCGCGCCACATAGATGACGGCATGGATAATGGTCTGCCCGCGCTCTTCGTCTTCCTCCCACTGCTCCACATCCACGGCTACGCCGTAGGGCACTTCCTGCCGCAGATGCAGAAAGAGCTTTTCCCGCACAATCTCGGCCGCCATGAAACGCAGTGAAGCCGTGGATATCTGGTCTTCAGGGAACTGGGCTGGCCCTTCAGGCAGGCGGTCGCGCAAAAGCTCCTTCAGCCGGGGCAGACCATCCTTGAGCAGGGCTGATGCCGGGAATATCTCGGCCTTAGGCCACATCTCGTTCAGACGGGTGAGCAGGGGCAGCATACGACTTTTGTCAGCAAAGAGATCCACCTTGTTGACTACCACAAGCATGGGCCGCCCGTCGCTGGACAAGGCTTCAGCCACAGGGGCCAGATCCCGCTCCAGAAATTCGGGATGTCTGATATAAAGATGCGCGTCCAGTACGGGCATGATGACGTCAGCCTGCCCCAGACTCTGCCAAACCGCCTGAAACATGGTCTTGCTTAAGCGGCCTCTGACCTGGGTCAGACCCGGCGTATCCATAAAGATCATCTGGGCGTTCTCGTCACTGAGAATGCCCACGATCTGATTGCGTGTGGTCTGCGGTTTTGGCGTGACGATAGTAATCTTCTGCCCCAGGAGGGCATTGAGCAGAGTAGACTTGCCTGCATTGGGCGGCCCCATCAGGGCAACCCAGCCACAACGGAATGCGGATGTACTCATGATTCGCTGTCTCCTGTGCATGCTTTCCCATATCCCGTGGGCGGGGTCAAGCAGTGTCTCTTGACTGAGCCCCTCGCAGGGCATAGTCTGCCAGGCATGTTCTCTCTCTTTACTTATATGTTTCTCATTGTGGGGGTCAACTACGCCTTTGCCTGCACCCCCCTGGTACAGCTGCCTACTGGTGATCTCTGGTCACCCATTTCTCTGCTGGTAGGCTTCGTCTTTGTGGTGCGCGACTATGCCCAGCGTCGCCTCGGGCATCATGTACTCTGGGCCATGCTGGCGGGGTGCGTGGCGAGCTGGTATCTGGCCTCCCCCGAACTGGCTCTGGCCAGCGCCCTGGCCTTTGCCGTAGGCGAGCTGGCCGACTGGGCTCTCTATACGCTTACCCGCAGACCATTTTCGCAGCGCATACTGCTGTCCAGCCTGCTGGGCGCACCGCTGGACAGCCTGGTCTTTCTCACCTGTGTAGGCCTGGCCTCACCACTGGCCGTAAGTATCATGAGCCTGTCCAAACTGGCCGGGGCCCTTCTGGTTTTTCTGCTGGTACGGCGGCGGGAACAGCGCATCGTCTGTCAGCAGGCCTGAAACTGCGGCCCTGCTCTGCCAGCCTCATCAGGGTATATGGCCTCCACCCCCGCCAGAAAGGCCGTAAAACGCCCTTCCATGACAGCCTGCCGGGCTTCGCGGGCCAGACGCAGAAAATAGGTCAGGTTATGCAGGGAGTTGAGCCTGAACGCAAGCAGCTCCTTGCTTACATACAGATGCCGCAGATAGGCACGTGAAAAATTACGGCAGGCATAGCACTGGCAGAGCGGATCCAGCGGGCCGTCATCTTCGGCGAATTCTCTGCGCTTGATATTGACCTTGCCCAGCGAGGTGTACAGAGTGCCGTTGCGTGCATTGCGTGTAGGCAGAACGCAGTCGAACATATCTATCCCGGCGTGAATGCCGTGAGCGATATCCAGCGGTGTCCCCACCCCCATGAGATAACGCGGTTTGTCATGCGGCAGCTGTGGTGCCGTATGGTACAGCAGATCGTACATCTCGGCCTTGCTTTCGCCTACGGACAGCCCCCCGATGGCGAAGCCATCAAAATCCAGTGCGCATATTTCTTCCACAGAACGGCTGCGCAGATCCTTGAAAAAGCCGCCCTGTGTGATACCGAAAAGCAGGTTGTGCGCCGTGCCAGCGGGATAGGCGGCCCGGGCACGTTCTGCCCATCGAGTGGTCAGCGCCAGAGATTTTTCTGTATAGGCATACTCCGCACCATAGGGTACGCATTCATCCAGCACCATCATGATATCAGAATTGAGGTTACGCTGAATATCAATAACCTTCTCTGGTGTGAAAAGATGTCTTGAGCCATCCAGATGAGAGCGGAACTCCACCCCATCTTCCCGTATCTTGCGCAGTGAGCTCAGGCTGAAGACCTGAAAACCGCCGCTGTCAGTCAGGATGGCCCCAGGCCAGGAGGCAAAGCTGTGCAGCCCCCCGCGCCGGGCCACCAGCGCATCACCGGGGCGCAGATAGAGGTGATAGGTATTACCCAGTATGATGGGCGCACCTATGGCCGCCAGATCGTCCGGAGCCAGAGCCTTGACAGATCCCACTGTGCCTACCGGCATGAAGATCGGGGTGGGAATATCGCCATGCGCTGTGTGCAGCATGCCTGCCCTGGCTGCTCCGTCTGTGTGTGTAAGAGAAAATACTGACATGAGCGCAGCCTACCTGCAAGCGGCGTACTGTGCAAGAGCCCAGTGCCCTTCGCTGAGATCTGTTCTGCAAAAGGCCTGCAGCATATTCTGTTCTTCGGGCCTGCCTGCACCTTGCCCCGCTGCCCCGGCTCCCGTATAGTGATGTGGATTCCCAGCATTTTCAGTAAAGGAGATGTTATGCCCGAGATCCGTCAGAACATCGTGGACGACCTGAACGCTTTGACCACCGAATCCTGGCGTACTTTCCGCATTATGGCGGAAATGGTGGATGCCCTGGACACACTGAATCATCTCAAGGCCAACTGTGTTTCCATCTTCGGTTCAGCCCGCAGCAAACCAGACTCACCCGAGTACAGGGATGCCGAAAAACTGGCCCGTATGCTGGTAGAGGCCGGCTATGGCATCATCACCGGCGGCGGCCCAGGCGTCATGGAAGCCGGCAACAAGGGTGCCCATGAGGCCGGAGGCATCTCTGTGGGGCTGCATATAGAACTGCCGCATGAGCAGGGCTGCAATCAATATGTGAAAACGCGCTGCAATTTCCGTTACTTCTTTGTCCGCAAATTCATGTTCGTTAAATATTCCACGGCCTATGTGGTCATGCCCGGCGGCATGGGCACCATTGATGAGCTTTCAGAAGCTTTTGTGCTGGCTCAGACCGGTCGTACGAGGCCCTTCCCTATCTTCCTCTATGATTCCAGCTACTGGAACGGCCTTGTAAACTGGCTGCGCGAAAGCATGACAGGCAGAAACTTCATCGGTCCTGATGAGATCGACAGACTGCTGATCATGTGCGATACGCCAGAGCAGGTTGTGGAACATTTAAACAAGATACTCATACTGTAAATGTGTCTGACAGATATGGCCCGGCCTGTGCGCATCTTTGCCCCGGCCGGGCCTGTGCCCTCCCCTCCGGCAGGACAAAGCTGGGAAGGCCTCATGGACATGGCTCTGGCTGAAGCCCTCAGAGCTGAAGCAGAGGGTGAAGTGCCCGTGGGCGCGGTTGTGGCCGCCCCTGACGGGCGCATACTTGCCGCCTGTCACAACCAGCCGGTTGGCCTGCACGACCCTACGGCCCATGCTGAAATACTTGCCATGCGAACCGCAGGCGCAGCCCTGGGCAATTATCGTCTGAACGGCTGCGTTCTCGTGGTAACACTGGAACCCTGTCCCATGTGTGCTGCTGCTCTGCTGCATGCGCGACTGGCCGGTGTGGTCTACGGCGCAGCTGACCCTCTGGCCGGGGCAGTGACCTCCTGTGCCGAATATCTGGGCTGGCCGGGTCAGGGCCCCTGGCATATGGGTGGAGTACAGGCCGAGGCCTGTGCAGCTCTGCTGCAAAAATTTTTTAGTCTGCGAAGAGGAGTATAGGCATGCTCGAACTGACGGCCTTTCTGGGCGGAGCCCTGATCATGGTGCTGGAAATGGTGGGCGCGCGTGTACTGGCCCCTCACGTGGGTACTTCTGCCATAGTCTGGACAAGCCTCATCGGTGTGGTGCTGGCCTGCCTGGCTCTGGGGGCCTGGGCAGGCGGTCGCTATGCCGATAAAAGCCTTTCACGGGAAGGCCTTGGTAAAATACTGCTGGGCGCAGGTCTGGGCTGTGCGCTGACGGCCTGCTGCCACGGCATGGTAAGCAGCGTGGCGGGCGCCATAGGCAATATATACGCAGCTGCTGTAATTTCTGCACTGCTGGTCTTTACCCTGCCTGCTCTTTTTTGCGGCATGATCAGCCCTTATGTCATTCGCCTGCGTATTGCCTCGGTCGATACTGCCGGGGCTACTGTAGGGCGCCTGTATGCACTTTCTACCGCAGGCAGTATTCTGGGTACCTTTCTGGGAGGCTTCGTCCTCATCTCTTTTTTCCCCAGCAGTCTCATTCTCTGGGGAGCAGCCCTGAGCTTCCTGCTGCTTTCACTGAGCAATGATCATAGTCGCCCGCTCCTGCGCCTTCTTCTGCTGGCAGCCTGCCTGCTGCTGGCCGTGCTGGGCGAGCAGAGGAAACTCTGGCTGGCAGAAAACGGAGGAACACATCTGATTGAAAGCCCGTACAATGTTATGCATGTGTATGAAGGTGTGGATCATGACAGGGGAGGACGCGCTGTACGTCTCATGCAAACAGACCCCGGCTACAGCCAGTCAGGCATGCTGCTGGATGCACCTGACGAGCTGTATTTCGACTATACCCGTTTTTATGCCCTTGGCCCACGTTTCGTACCAGATGCACAAACCGTGCTGATGCTGGGCGGTGGGGGCTATTCGGTGCCCAAGTGGCTTCTGGCGAACAAAAGCGGTCTGCCCCTGGAAAAGCTGGACATTACTGTTGTAGAGCTGGACCCGGCCATGACCCGGAGTGCCCGGCGCTGGTTCGGCCTCAAAGATGATAGACGCCTGCACATTCGCCATGAGGATGCCCGGGCCTTCCTCAATACACAAACACGGCAGTTTGATCTGGTTTTTGTTGATGTCTTCAATTCATACTATTCCATCCCTTTTCAGATGGGCACCCTGGAGGCTGCCAAGGCATTACGCCGGGCTGTGGCACCAGGAGGAGCACTGCTCATGAACGTTATTGCAGCTGTAGAGGGGGAGGATGGACGCCTGTTCCGCAGTATCTGGCAGGCCCTGGCTGCGCATTTCGCCGAAGTACGCGTCTATTGCGTCTCTCGCCCTGACCGGCCCCATATGGTGCAGAATCTCATGCTGCTGGCCCTGCCAGAAGGGGGGCGCCCCGAGCATCCTCAACCTGTGAGCGCCCATGTCACAGCAGACCCTGCGCCGTCAGAGGTTGACGCCATGCTTGCTGCCCGCCATATCCTGCCCATTGTTACTGATATACCCCCTCTCACGGATGATTTTGCTCCGGTAGAGCGTTATGCCATGATGCTGCTGCGACCATAAACCTGCAACAGCAGAGGCACTTCGCGCTGTCCCTGCATCCTGACCTTCATACGATTGCCATGGGCGCAGGCTCAGGTCTGACGACTGGACTGAATGCAGTGCTTCGTCTATATTTTCCAAAGGCAGGAAGTATTTTTTAGGAGGCCTTATGGCGGAAGATGGCATAAAAACCGGCCTTGCCAGGCGTATGGAAATCAGGCAGACCGCAAGTGTCATGAGCAAGGCACTGGCGGATAATAAAAGTCAGGACAAACTGTATAACGAGATTGTTACTGGCTTTCTGCGGGACAAGGGGCGCATCATCTATGTCAGTGATGACAGCTCTCTTAGCGAGAAACTGCGGGAGACTGTCTGTACACGACTGAAGATGCCAGCCGGCTGCCTGTCGTCGAGCGCCACGGCAGATACGTTGCTGGCCAGTATCCGTCAGGCAGTGACGGCCGGTGACAGGCCTCTGCTCATTATTGAGCAATGCCTGCGCGGCCGGGACATGACCTATCTGCTACGCCTGCTCAGAAACGGCTTTCCTGAAATACTGGTCATCATGATTGTACGTGAAACCAGCAAGCAGCGTTTCACGTTGCTGCACGAAAGCGGCGTAGACAACTGCATAGTCAAACCTGTGGCCACCCAGGCTCTGCTGGAAAAGATAGCCCTGACAGTCAAACCACAGGGCAAGATAGGCCGCCAGCTGGAATGGGCACGCAATCTGATGACTCAGGGCGATTATCTGCAGGCCCTCCAGGTCTGCCGTCAGGCTCTTGAGATCAGGGCCAATTCTTCGGCTACGCTCATGCTTATAGGCGATATTTTCAGGGCTATGAAGCAGTATGACAAGGCTTGTGAAGCTTATGAAAATGCCAGCCGCGTATCCTCGGTCTTCATTGAGCCTCTCAGTAAGCTGGCAGACCTTCATGCTGCCTCGGGCAATCTGCCCAAACAACTCGAATATCTGCATAAGCTTGATGAGATTTCACCTCTCAACCTGGAGCGCAAGCTGCTCATCGGTGAGCTGTACTTCAAGTTGAACCGCCCCGACAAGGCCCGCAAGACTTTTGAAGAAGTCATGGAGCTTTCTGACCGAGAAGCCAGGGAACATGTGGCCGGGGTGGCCTTCCGCGTTGCAGAAGTCTATACCGAGCATGACCCGAAGACAGCAGCGGCCTTTTTGCAGCGTGGCCTGGAAGCAAAGAAGAGTTTCTGGGACATTGAAGACATTATCACCTTCAACCGTCTTGGCCTGCTCCTGCGGCGTGCCGGTAAATGGGCCGAAGCCGTGGAAGAATATCGCAAGGCCATTCATGTAGCGCCCAATGACGAAAGCCTGCACTATAACCTGGCCATGGCCTATCTGGAAGGCGGTGAATACGAATCCGCTCGCTCCTCGGCCCTCAAGACCCTGGGACTGAAACCGGAATTCCCCAGCCGCTCGGCAGCCGTAGCCTGTAATCTGGCCACCATCTTTTTACGTACAGGCGACAAAGTACATGCTCTGCCCCTGTTACGGCAGGCTCTCGAACGTGACCCCGAACATGAGCAGGCCAGGGCTCTTCTGCAGGAAGCAGGCGGCGAGGAGGGGGGCGGCTAAAGAAGGTCAATCCGTACAGCCTGTTTGGGCTGCTCTTCCTCTCTGAATATTGTGTACAGGTCAACCCCATGGACGCCCATCTCTTTCGCCGTTTCTGTGACGCACTCCTGCCAAGACTTCAGGGAGCACGTCTGGAAAAGATTCAGGAGCCAGCGCCATCTCTGTTGGTGCTGTCCTGTTATGGCGCAGGCAGCAAATTCCAGCTTTGTCTGCGCTATGCCCGTCGTGACAGTTTCAGCTTTGTGAATACAGCCCGTATCACTGCCGGCCAGAGTCCGTCAGCCGCTGTCATGCGTTTACGTAAATATCTGGCGGACCGCCGTATTGCTGCCTGTGTTCCAGACTACTGGCAGCGGCGCCTCTGGCTGCTTGCGGGAGGAAATACTGCAGAGAAAAAAACATGCTGGCTCTTGCTGGATCTGCGTGAAGGTGCCAGCCTGCATTTTTTGCCGCCAGAAATGAGCCCGTCTGTAGAGGAACCGCGCTGGCCCTCGGCGGAAGAGCTGCCCAAAGCCCTGCAGAACTGGCGACAATGGCCTGTGCTGACTCCGGCTCTACGGCGCTGCCTTGTGCATCTGGACCATGCAGAACAGCTTGCTCTGCTGGAAGATTTGCGCCTTGGAGGTGGAGATATCTTTTGCCAGAGTCTGCCAGACAGGCCTGACCACATTTGCAGTGTCAGCGCCTGGCCCCTGCCTGCTGCCCTGCTCGATAACCATATTGAGACAGGAGGGGATGACATCCTGTGCCTGCTGGAACGAGCCGGGCAATGTCTTGTGCTGGAACGACTGGCCCAAAATCGTATTTCGACCGCTGTACAACCACTGATACAGCGTATGGCCAGGCTGGAGCGCCTCCTGCTCTTGCAGAAAGAAGAGGAAATCCGTCTCGCCAAAATGCTGGCCAGACAGGCCGATGCTCTGGCCCTGCAGGAAAATCTCTGGCGATGGCCTGCCGACATGCATGCCGCAGTCGTGACTGTTATGGCAGGGGCGCACGGCCCGAAGCGCGATCTCCAACTGGATGCGCGTTACAGTCTGCGTCAGAATATGGAACGCCTGTTCCATACAGCCCGACGCGGACAACGCGGACAGGAACATCTGATTCGCAGACGGAACGAGCTGGAAACAGAGCTGGCCTCACTGGAACGGCAACGTCAGCAATGTCTGACAGGTGGCATCATAATGACCACCCATGCCGCAAAGCAGGCATCACACCCCATGCCTGCAGGTGATCTGCCCAAAAACGTGCAGCTCTTTATCAGCGATGATGGCTTCGCCCTCCTGCGGGGGCGTGATGCCAGGGGTAATCTGGCCGTACGCAAACTGGCTGCCGGGCATGATATATGGCTGCATGCCGAGAATGGTCCGGGCTCTCATGTGATCATACGTCGGGCCCATGCCGGACAGGCGGTGCCGGAGCGAACACTTGACCAGGCAGGGGCTTTAGCGGCCTGTAAAAGCTGGCAGCGGGAGGAAGCCAGGGCGCGCATACTGTATGCTGAAGTACGTCATGTAAAACCCATGCGTAACGCCCCTGCCGGGACAGTGCGCATGGACAAAATTTTTGCATCTCGTGAAGTGCCGGTAGATCACAGCCTGGAGACACGGCTGGAGCCGAAAAAAATATAGCTTTTTTTACGCTTGGCTCAAGCAGTACCAAAACTTCGTGGTCGCTGCGAACCTGGCCCTGAGCTCAGACGAAATATCTGAACAGTATATCCCTTCTTTTTGCTGCACATGGAGCAGGAGTCCGTAGAGAGCATGCAGGAAGCATCCAGCTCAAGCGGGTCGATGCCCGCCACTTCCAGAATGCGTGTGGCCCGGCCCGGTTCCCAAATGACTGGTGCGCCACAGCGTCCGCATTCCACATAGAGCAGCTCAGGGTCATACGGCTGCCGTGATCCCGGCAAAGGCTTGGAAACAGCGTTCAGAGCGGCTATCCGTTGAACCATGATCGCCTGCAACCTGGCAGCACGTCGTGCTGCATACCTTTTTTGCCTGCCACGATGGAAGAAGGCGCGTCGGAGTGCCAGACGTGAACGATATATCCTGCGGGGCCTTGTACGGCCCTTGCCTTGCAGAGCAGGGATGTCTAAACTGTGTTTATGCCAAAACATATACGTCATATCCGTTTATTGCCGCCTGAATTGCGTAATCAAATCGCAGCAGGCGAGGTCGTGGAGCGCCCGGCCAGCGTAGTCAAGGAACTGGTGGAAAACAGCCTGGACGCCGCTGCTACCCGGGTGGATGTACGCCTTGACAATGGTGGTCAGACCCTCATCCGCGTACAGGATAACGGTTGGGGTATCCCGCATCAACAGCTGGAACTGGCAGTCACCCGGCATGCTACCAGCAAGATAGCCTGTATGGACGATCTGGAATGTATCCTTTCCTACGGTTTTCGGGGTGAGGCTCTGCCCAGTATCGCCTCTGTGGCACGTTTTCGCATCATCTCAGCCTGGCAGGGAGATGCCCACAGCCTGGAAGTAAACTTCGGCCAGGTACAGCCCCTGAGCCCTGCCGCACTGCACCAGGGCAGCCTGGTAGAAGTACGTGACCTTTTCGTCAATATACCAGCACGTCTCAAATTTTTAAAGACCCCGGCCACAGAGCTCAAGCGCGCTCAGGACTGGCTTTCACGGCTGGCTCTGGCCCGTCCCGAAACAGCCTTCAGCCTGTCTGCTGGCGAACGTGAGCTGTTCAGATTTCTGCCCCGGCAAAGCCTGCAGGAACGCCTCGGGCTGTTATGGCCGCGTCTTATTGTAGACGCCCTGCGCCCTGTGGACAGTGTGCGTCACGGTATTCATGTGCATGGCCTTGCTGCTCTGCCCAATGTCAGCCAGCCACGCAGCGACCGTATACTCTTCTACGTCAATGGCCGTGCTGTCAGCGACAAACGCCTGCTGGCCGCTGTAAAAGAAGCCTACAAAGGTCGCCTGACCAGTCGGGATTATCCTCAAACTGTACTTTTTATCGATCTTGATCCGCGAGAAGTGGACGTCAACGTACATCCTGCTAAAAGCGAGGTGCGCTTCAGAGATGAAGCTGCTGTGTTTTCTGCCTGTCTGCATGCTCTGCAAGCTGCGCTGATCACCTCATTCGCTACTGCCGTACCAGAATGTGAACAGAGCGGAACGCCTGAAGCATCCACCTCGACACCAGCAATACACCGTCCTGAAGGCTTCTGGGGAAGACTGGACTGCCCACCTCTGCTGCAGGAGAAACAACTGCCTGAAGTACAGCCAGAGGAAGACTGGCTGGTACGTCTGCCGACCGACTCTGCTGATACAACAGGTCTGGCTGAGACTGCTGCACCCTATGGTGAACCGGCCCTGTCTGCACAGACCAGCCAGGACCATGATATACTTCAACCCTCACTTCTTCCCGATCCTGAGGTTGAAGACACAACTGCCTTACCTGAACGTCACTCTGGTCGACAGCCTCTGGCTGCAGGTGCTTTTGTCTATTTGGGACAGGTTGCCGATACCTATCTGATCCTGCGTGATACTGAGGGTGCGCTGCTCCTGCTGGATCAGCATGCCGCCCATGAGCGTGTGCTCTATGCCCGACTGCAGCGCGGCAGTCTTGGTGGAACAGGGCAATGCCTGGCTCTGCCGCTGGAGATGCGCCTGCATGTATCTGAACGGGAACGCCTGCAGGATCTGCGCGTAAATCTGGAGAATCTGGGCTTTGCCCTGGACTGTGTGGCTGACAGCCTGGTGGTCCGGGCTGTACCGCCAATTCTCTCTCGTGCGGATGCCAGGGATTTTTTGCGCGAAGTCCTGGCCGGGCGCAGGGATGATCTGTCAACGCTTTTCATTTCCATGGCCTGCAGGGGAGCCATCAAGGCGGGGCAGCGTCTGACAGATGATGAAGCTGCAGGCCTGCTGCACCAGTGGCTGGACACTCCTGAGCGGGAGTTCTGCCCGCATGGCAGGCCATGTGTTCTGCGATGGGACAGCGATGCCCTTGCGAAGCTGTTCAAGCGTCGTCAGTAGAAGCCCATGGTATCTGCAGCCCTGAACATTCCACTAAAACAGCCCCTTTCCCTACAAGTAGGGAGAAAACAGCCAGCAGGCCGAGTTACGCAAGCGTACAGGCAGGCTCAGGGAGTCTAGGCTGGCCAGTGTGACCTCCTGGCCAAGACGTGCTCTGTCATCCATATGGCTGGCCAGGTGATCGTGAAAAGTGCGGTCAAAAACTTCTGTATTCAGCTCAAAGTTCAAACGCAAGCTGCGGGCATCAAGATTGGCCGAGCCGAACTGGCTGTAATACCCATCTACTGCCAGCAGTTTTGTATGGGCAAAGGGCGGTGGCTGATGCCATATGCGAACACCTGAGCGCAGCAGCTCGGGCAGCAGACGCATGCTGGCCCAGTGGACAAAGGGCAGGTTGTTTTGCTGCGGCAGGACTATACGTACGTCTGCTCCTCGTTGTGCGGCTGAACGCAGGGCAGCCATAAGGTCATGCGTCGGCAAAAAATAAGGCGTCATGATGCGTATGCTGCGGGAGGCATTGTTGATGGCCCCACAGTAAAGATCATGCAGAACATCGGCATTATTGCCCGGACCGTCCATAATGACGCGGCAGTAACTCTGTCCTGTGGGGCTGTCGTCCAGATGGGGCAGGGGCGTATATTCCCCGGTGGAGAATCCCCAGTTGATAAGAAAAGCCCTCCTCAGATGCGCCACGATAGGCCCATGACACCTGAAATGCATATCCTGAACACAATGAGGCGAAGGGCTTTGCAGATTGTCGTCGGCTATGTTCATTCCGCCGCTGAAGGCCTGTACATCACAGATAAGCAGCTTACGATGATTACGCAGGTTGATGCCCAGATCGGGCGGCAGAAGACGGAGTGGACGAAAGATACTTACCGGTATACCTGCGGCCCTCAGATCCTTCCAGGGCTTATGCCAGGAGTACAGCGCCCCAACACCATCCACCAGCACACGAACGTCCACTCCACGCCTGTGCGCTGCCTGCAGGGCCGCATTGAATGCCGAGGCCATGCGCCCTGCGTTGAAGATATAGGTCAGCAGCCAGACATGGTCGGATGCCGCATCAATGGCCTTGAGCATGGCCGGATAAGCTTCATCACCGTTATGCAGCGGAATGAGGGTGCTGCCGCCGCAAAGTTGCTGCCCGGTCAGGCGCTTACCCATGCGCGCCATGCGCCGGATATGGTCAGGTATGTCTCCACTGACGGTTGGCAGCTCTGCCTGCGGGTAGGCAGGCTCATGCACTGCGCTTTCGTGCATGAGTTTTTCTGCCCGGCTTTCTGCCCGGCTGATGCCAAAAACCATATACAGAAGCGGTCCGATGACAGGCAGCAGAAAAACCGTGGCGGTCCAGCCCAAAGCAGAACGGGGATCACGTTTTTTTAACAGGGCATGACACGCTGCCGGCCAAGACAGCAGATGGACCAGCACAACGCCCAGAGTTTGCAGCAGGGTATCCACGGCAGAGCCTTCTCACCCCCGTGTTATAATAAGACAGGCCGGCCGTTCTGACAATAACGACCGGCCATGATGCTGCCTCTAGCGACGCACCGCCAGCAGATTGATGTCAACGGTTCGCAGTACCCGTTCAGTAATGGAACCAAGCAGCATGTCGCCCAGATCGTCACGTCCGTCAGTGTACATAACAATAAGATCAGCATTGATCTCGTGGGCCACTCTTACGATGGTCTCGGCAGGGGTACCTTCTACCACACGCCAGGAGTGAGGGATATGGGCCTTCTCCAGCATGGCCGCATGCGGACTCAGCAACGTCTGCCCCCTGGCCTGCTCTTCATGCTGTATTTCACTGTGCGCATTACCGCTCAGCATCTGAGAAACAGGATTGACAACGTGAAGAAGGGTTATATCGCCACTGCACAGACGGATAGCCTGATTCAGAGATGCTCTGGCCCGTTCGCCCTGGGTTTTTCCACTGATGGGAACAAGTATTTTCTGATACATGATCGTTCTCCCTTTTTTCTGAATGATGGGTTGAACAGTTTTACTGTGGCATGCTTTGATACAGAATACAAGAACAGACTATCGACGCGGGTTGAGTGCAATGCGGTTACGCTCCACAGCTACAGCCAGCTCAGGTAACAGATCTTTGAGGGCAGACATGTCGTTGGCCTTGGCCGCTCGTTCCACACAGCGGGCCATACGCGCCAGAACGCGGAAACCGAAGGCTTCAGATTCTGCCGCAATGCGCCCGGCGGCCAGACCGACCTTGAAACCGTGTCGCTCCTCAAAGGCACGATGCGCTTCATCCATAGCGGCATCCAGACGTGCAACAAGTTCCAGCAGGGTCCTGTCTGAACCGGGTGTCGGTAACGTCTCAGACGCAGGGGATGCTGTAGAGGCAGTAGACTCTGCAGTGGCGGCAGCAGTACGCTGTATTGGTGTAGGTTCACCTACCCACTCCTCAAAAGCCTGTTCGTGCAGGGCCGTGCTCTGCTTTGCCCCACTGTCAGCAACAGGAGCTTCCGGCACTGCCGTCACGGTCTCAGAGCATGCTGCAGCTGCAGGCGGGCACGCATCAGTCTGTTCTGACGCAGCCAGCTTTGTTACCACCTCAGGTTCTGTTCGCTGAGGGCAGGGCATGCCATTGGGCAAAAGACTCAGATCAAGATCAGGCAGTGGCTTTTTCACTCCTTGAGGGGCAGAGGCAGGCGGGGACTCCAGGCTGCCGAAAAGATCAGGGACAGGAGGTTGCTCTGACAGGTCCGCCTCATACGTCTGGCTGTGACTGTCGGCCACAGCTGTCGATGCTTCGACAGCCGCAGACTGCAGGGCATCCTCTACGGTCTTGCGCAAATCAGCGGCATCAAGAGGCTCCAGCAGTGCATGTGTAAATCCTGCATCGGCCAAAGCGTCCCAGAGGCAGTCATCTGCAGTAATTCCCAGTATCCGGACGGGCGCTGCACCGCTCGTCTCATTGCGCTTTTCGATCTCACGTAACAGAGGTGCAACTTCCGGTACGGCCTGCGCGCCTCTGAGCACCAGCAGGGGGGTCAAGCCCGTGACGGCAGGCAGACCCTCGGCCAGAGTTGCAAAGTCCATACAGCGACAGGGAAGCCCCTGCAACATGTCGCGCATCTCCTGCCTGTCTTTTTCCTGCGGGGCCACAAGCAGAACTGTCAGCCGGCTATCATGGGCGTCGGCCTGCATCCCATCCTGCGTATCCTGCACAGTTTTATGGTCAAGGGTACGCAGCTGTACCGTGAAGGATATCGTAACGCCTTTTGCGTCATACTGCATATCAAGCGAACCGGCACACGCGCCCGCTACAGCCCAGGCACGCTTCAGGGCCAGCATGGACCGCCCCTGTGAAGACAGGGCAGTACCGCTGTCACGGACAGTGAAGAGCAACTGGCCGCTGTCACAGCTTTCAGACTGTGCTCGGACGGAAAACTGCACGGCCCCCTGTGCAGTAGCGCGTACGGCGCTTTCCAGCAGAAGCCGCAAAGCTTCAGACAGCGATGCCGCAGGGCCTTCATACATCTGCTCCAGGTACGGAGGCATATACCAGCTCAGACCAATACCTGCTTTCTCCGCAACAGGGGCAATTGCATCATGCACCTCACGCATCAGGTATTGCAGATTAAACGCACTGGGTTCTTCCGTCCTCTGCGGGGCTTCGTCTGCCTCCTCATCTTCTGATCGTACCACAGCAGGCTTTGCCGGTATTAGACGTAAGGAAGGATCATTCAATGGGTGTTCCAGAGGGATGACGGCCTCACCGCTTTTCAGAGCTGTCTGCGCTTTTGCAGCAGGCTTTTCGTCAGGTTCTGCCGTATGCGGCGCACGTGTGGCAGCAATGAGCAGAGCACTTAATGCCACGCCACAAAGCGGCGCTGCGGCCAGCAAACTGGGCGGGCAGTCACTCTCCAGCCCCAGAAGCCCGCCTGCCACACAAAGGGGAGGGAGAATGCACCCCAGCAGAAAACGCTTACTGCCGTTGAGTCCTCTGATGCTGGCCCCCATGGCAGTGGGGATAAAAATCAGCGTAGCCAGCGGCCAGAGATCCAGAAAACGGCTCAGCCAGGCGTATGACGGTATCAGAGGCAGCAGTGCCAGAACCGCGCCCGGAAGAGAAAGAAAGAGCAGCTGCATATCCAGCGCTCTTGAGTGCTCCCGGGTATGCATGAGATGTCGGCCCACATGGGGCAGCAGCATCAGAGCCAGGCCCGGCGCAAGAACGGCCGGCAGATCGCTCATGCCAAAATGTCCGGTAGAGGAGGCCGGCAGACCGGACATGCCCTGCAAAAATGCCACGGCCACATAGAAGGCTGTCCAGTAACGCCATTGCCCCTGTTCCGAAAGTCCTCGCAGCAGACAGAGCAGCATGACGATACCCAGAGCCAGCAGCGCTGCTGTGTGCGCCATCCCGGCCAGATCGGTAGCGGCATCATGCGGAGTGCGCAGCATGGGCGCAAACCAGATGCCAGGCAGACCATCCAGACGGATATAGCAGGTCAGGCTTTCTGCCCCGGCCTCGGGGAGCAGGAGAATATTCCGCTGGGCCGGACTGGACTCCCTCCATTCGCGTATACCACTGAGCGGATTAAAGACCGGCTCATACAGCACAGGTACGCCGGGTACACTCTGCCCCATATCAAGCAGAAAGACACCTGGCCCCTTCTCCTTGAGAGGTGCCAGTGTGAAACGCAACCAGAGAGCCCCAGTTTCTCTGGGCAGATTCCTGAGCAGCAAGGGCTGGTACTTCTCAGCCTGTTGTGGTGCAGCGGCCTCACTGATATCCATATCACCGCTTTCATCCAGCAGGTAGCTGCAGTAGGGCAGAAATGGCTCGCTGGGTGCTGGCAGATGATCAGGCAGCTGCGGGACTGTGGCTGCAGAACAAATACCAGGAGTACAGAGAAACAGCAGCAGAACAGCAATCTGAAAGCGGGTAACGATCTTCGTCATGATACTTACGCCTGTTCTCAAGAAAAGCCCATAGCAGGCTAAGGAAGAGTTTTGAGCATATCGGCCACACTTTTGCCATCCGGAGTGCGGGCCTGCGGGTTGACCTGCAAAAGTTTCTGCCAGGCAGCCAGAGCCTCTTCTTTATTATGCAGGTCGTAGTACAGCACTACGCCCTCGTTAAAAAGAGCGTTTTCATGGCCGGGCCTGATCCGGGAGGCCCTGCGAAAGCACTCCACAGCCTTGGCATGGTCGCCTGCTTCTCGATACATAATACCCAGATCTGTCAGCACATCAGCATTGTCAGATTCAATGCTCAGCGAACGTTCATAAGCCATGATGGCCTGTCCTGCCTGCCCGGTATCAAAGTAAAGATTACCCAGATGAGCCCATGCATGAGCATTGTCCGGCGACTGCTGTACCGATTTCTCCAGCCTCGCTATTTCCTGGGCCATCTCCGGCGGCATGGGGGGAGTAGGCTGGACTTCAGCTTGCGTTGTCTGGCTGCTCTGCACTGTGGGGCTGGAGGGTGCGGCATCCAGAAAACGCAGTGTCATCATACTCAGATAACTGCCGACAAGCAGACCTCCCAGCATACACAGAATACAGGTGCTCCTTCGTACCATGGCAACAGGAGCATCGGCAGGTCTGTCCTTTGCAGCAGTAGAGGTCACATCTTCGCAAGAACAGGCAGCCGGGCTGGGGTCACGTTGTGATGAGACTTTCTTCTGTGATTTACGACGCGCCATACTCACCTCCAGAGAATGTTCAGGGTACAACCTGCCAATAAAAACAGCAAGTCCGCAACCTGTTGTCAACAGGGCAGTTGCCCGGAGGGTAAGACAGGCGCGTCAGCTCTGTCGGGGAGACTGCGTAGAGAGGATAGGGCTGCCCCGGCTCAGAAAAAACTTCTGATACTGTGCCGTACGCTGCCGATGATACCTGTCAGAAGGGGAGCTTCTGTCATGAGCGGTCGGCAGTTTTTCGTAATGGTTTCAGGGCAGAGGACAACAGTGCAGCCTGCTTCGCGGTTCTGGATGAACGCGCGTCTGAAGACATAGTTTCTGTCTTCTCCCTCCTGCTGCTCTATCAGATAGATCTTTCCGTCCTCAGGGCTTTTGTCGAGCGTATCCACAAGGACGATATCACCAGGAAAGATGGCTGGCTGCATGGAGGTATCGTTTCCAGGCATGCGCAGTCGCAGAAAGCGCTGTTTTGCCGTGCCGTCTGCCAGGCTGCTCCAGCTGTTCAGGTTCTGCAGCAGATTTTCCTCTGAGAACAGTTCAGACTGTGTTATGCGTACATGGGTGTTCCTGCGTATGGTAAAGCCTATGCCCAGACAGGTGAGCACTGGCTCCAGCCTGCGCAGGGTGGGCGCTGCAGCGCCGCTGAGCCATCGCGAGATATTGGCCTCTGATTCGCCACAGGCCCTGGCCAGCTCTTTCTGGTTCTTGTAAGGGATGCCGTTGATGGACCTGCGTATGAGTTCCAGTGCTTCCTGCAGCAGGCTCTCCTGCGGGGGATGTTGCATGGTCACCCTCTGCCTCCGTGTGCGACCCTGTTCTGTACGTCCCACAGCTGCCGGTACTGCGGGCAATGGGTATAGAGTTCCTCATGGCTGCCGCTGCCCACCAGGCGGCTGTTTTCCAGCACTAGTATGCTGTCCGCATGCCGCAGCATGGACAGGCGGTGGCTCACGATGATCATGGTGCGGCCTGCGGCTATGCGGCGCATATTGTCCTGTATCTCGGCCTCGCTCTCCGGGTCCAGGGCGCTGGTGGCCTCATCAAAGATCATG
>JAFQNG010000027.1 GCA_017396005.1 Desulfovibrio sp. | reverse complement strand
TACTACTACTACTACTACTATAGGATTTTTTGTGCGCATCCGTGCTGAGGAGAAGCCCTGATGCAATCGCTTCGCAAGTGGAACCGCTTTTATCTGGCAGTAGTGTCCAGCGTTCTGGTGGTGCTGTGCTGTATCATCCTTGTGGCTCTGCAATCCTGGACACAGGATATTGCCGACTTCACACGGCAGAACATGCGCACGGAGATCCTCAACGCCACCCACGATAACCTCAAACGGCGTATTGAGCATGTTTTTTTGCATCTTGACAGGGAGCAGTTTCACCTGAAGCGTGATCTGCGGACTTTCATATGGCTTGTGGTGCACCTGCTGCCACAGGGTGATGGTGATCAGCTTTTTCATTACCTTGAACAAAAGACGCCCACCTTCAGCAATACCATGCACGGGCACTTTGTCAGCGTCATCCTGTACGACAGAAAGAAGAACGAAATGACGCTTTTTGAGCGGGGCAGCATTGAAGACATCAGCGGTACCTTTACGGAGAAGAGCCTGCAGTCTTTTCTGGATGCCTGCCCTGTCAAAACCTCGGTGACTTTCAAAAATGCCGTTGTCTACCTGTATGTGGAAGAAAAGAGCATCCATCAGGGCGTGAAGCAATCGGCCTATCATCAGGTGCATGCGTCTCTTTATGGCAAAAACGGGTATATCTGGGTCAATGAGATACTGAGCTTTGCGGGCGGTGACAAGTATGCCGTGCGCGTCATACACCCCAACCTGAAGGAGAGTGAAGGTATTTTATTGAGCACCGACTTTCAGGATGCCATGGGTAATCTGCCCTACCTTACCGAGCTGGAAGGTATAAACAGGGATGGAGAGGTCTTTCACACCTATTATTTCAAGAACAGAAGCGATGACAGGGTTGTAGAAAAGGCCGCTTACGCCAGGCTGTACAAACCGTTCAACTGGGTCATCGCCACTGGAGAGCCCCTGGAAGACATACTGCTGGGGGCTGAAGAAATGGCCGCATACAATGATGACCTTCTGCAGAAGACGCAGTTCAATGTCATTCTGGGCTTTCTGGCTGTTTTTGCTGCTGCCATTGCCGCTCTTGTTCTGGCCAACTGCATCTATAACCGGAAAATCCTGCACCATGTTCATGCAGAAACACAGCTTGACGCTCTGACCAGTGCCCTCAGCAGAAAAGCAGGGGAA
Organism: Desulfovibrio sp.; assembly: GCA_017396005.1. Taxonomy (GTDB): domain Bacteria; phylum Desulfobacterota; class Desulfovibrionia; order Desulfovibrionales; family Desulfovibrionaceae; genus Desulfovibrio. The sequence continues at coordinate 7,854 of JAFQNG010000027.1, read as the reverse complement.
CTGCGGTTGAAGGATGCATTCAAACCGCAGAGTGAATCCGGCCCCGTGGCGTTGGTCCTGCTCATGGATATCGACAACTTCAAGCAGATCAACGATACCTATGGCCATGATATGGGTGATACCGTGCTCAGGGAAGTGACCCGCGCTGTGAAGGACAACATACGCTCCTCTGACGGTTTCGTACGCTGGGGTGGCGAGGAATTTCTGCTGTTGCTGGACGGCATCCCTGAACAGAAGTGCAGCATTATCGCAGAAAATATCCTGGAATGTGTCCGCAAGCTGCGTTTTGAATATGGTCTGACAGACTTCGGTGTGACCGTATCCATTGGCTCATCACGCTTTCTGCAGGCTGACAGGGATTACAGCCAGGTTGTTAAACGGGCTGACGAGGCTCTCTACCATTCCAAGCGAACCGGCAAGGACAAGCATACCAGCTGGAGTAAGCTGACGTAAGGCTGCCCCTCCCGTTTACATCTGAGACGACTTACTATATGCATACTGACAGCTAGGGGAGCCGTGCAGGCGCGTTGTGGCGATGCGACCGGGGCGGCTGAGAGTGGGGAGAGCCCCAGACCCTGTGAACCTGATGCAGGTCATACTGCCGGAGGGAAGCTGCAGGCGTACTCGCTTTTATCCGGCGGGTACGTTTTTTCATGCCTGCATCGCAAGCCGGAGGTTAGCCATGTCTTCGTCTCTGCTCTCCCGCAATCAGGCCTTGCAGCATCTTGTTCATCAGCACCTGAACCAGCTGGCCATGGCCGAGGGGCTTGTGCCAGACAGCATCCTGGCCGCACTGGAGGCCGGCAGCATGGTACTGCTGGGCAACCCGGCCCACAGAGCACTTGAACCGCTGCTGGTGGGCCAGCCGGCGCGCGTCAAGATCAACGCCAATATTGGTACCTCCCCTTTCAGCAACTGTCCAGATACGGAGCTGCGCAAGCTGAAGGCTGCTCTGGCTGCCGGGGCTGACACAGTTATGGATCTTTCCATCGCCGGAGACCTTGACGCCATTCGTCAGCGCATGCTGGCGGCCTGTCCGCGCCCCCTGGGTACTGTACCCATGTATGCCGTTGGTCAGCAGATACTGGACAGTGGCGCCCAGATCAGCAGCATGCGCCCTGACCAGCTTTTTGCAGAAGTCGAGCGGCAGGCAGCCCAGGGGGTGGACTTCATCACCGTGCACTGCGGCCTGAGCAGGCGTGGGGCAGAGCTGGCCGCTGGCCGGGCCATGGGCATCGTCTCACGCGGTGGCTCCATGCTGGCCCGCTGGATGCGCGAAAACGACAGGGAGAACCCCCTGCTGGAAGATTTTGACCGCCTGCTGGACATTTGCCTGCCCCATAACGTCACCCTTTCTCTGGGCGATGGGCTGCGCCCCGGCGCAGGTGCGGATGCGGGCGATGCGGCCCAGTGGGAAGAGGTCATCAACCTCGGTCGTCTGGCCGCCCATGCTCGGGAGCGCGGTGTGCAGTGCATGATAGAAGGGCCGGGGCATGTGCCGCTGGATCAGGTGCGTACGCAGATACAGGGTATCAAACTCCTGACTGACAATGCCCCGCTCTATGTCCTGGGCCCTCTGTGTTGTGACAGCGCAGCCGGTCATGATCATATAGCCGGGGCCATTGGGGGGGCACTGGCTGTGGAGGCCGGCGTGGACTTTCTGTGTTATCTGACCCCGGCCGAACATCTCACCCTGCCTGACGAAGCCGATGTGACCGCCGGGGTCATGGCCTCGCGCGTGGCTGCCCATGCTGGTGAAACAGCCCTCAAACGTCCACACGCCCTGGCCCGTGAAGCTGCCATGAACAGGGCCCGCATGGCTCTGGACTGGGAAGGCATGGCTGCTGCCGCCATTGACCCGGCCAGCCTTTGCCGCCGACGTGAAGCACATAGAAATGAGGAGGTCTGCGCCATGTGCGGCAAATTCTGTGCAGTGAAAATGCTGCGGCCTGAAGGCTAGCCCAGGGTGTTGTCACTCATGTTCTTGCCTTCACAAACATAACGGGATATATTGAGCAACGCTCAAGGAAGAGCAGCAGATGTCGCCAGGGATGGCTCACAGGTCAACACGCTTGGGAGTCAGCGATGGAATTTTCTGCAGTGGCCAGTGGGGTGGGGGTACAGAGAGATGGTGTGCAGCATCTCTCGAATACGGCAGTAACAGGTAAGGTCGCTGCCGCCAATGTACTCTCTGATTTTGAAAAAATCTTTTTCGACACAACGCTGCATACCAGCTGTGCTGATTCTCCCGGGCTCTTCAGTGATCAGGGCATTGCTGCCCTCAGCGTTCAGGAAATGAGCTACTGGAGCATTGAACTGCACAACAGCGGTCATATGCAGACTGCCGCTCAGCCGGCATCCTCCATGCAGGAGCAGGCCATACTGGGCCTCAGCGTATGAAATACGGCAGGTGTCGAAGCACAGGAGCATTCCGGCAGTTAACGGGCCGGGATGCTCTTTCTGTATGCTCTGCGGCGGGCTTACAGGCGCCAGACCACCAGGCCGATGCCCAAGCCGATGAGCACAAAGCCCACCCACTGTACGGCATCAATATGCTCATGCAGCAGCAGCCAGGCCCCCAGCACCGTAAAGGCATACTGTGATGTGAGCAGGGCCTGGGCCACACTCAGGGCCACATAACGCAGCACGATGGCATAGGCCAGCCCCCCAAGGCCGAAGCAGGCCAGCCCCAGAAAGGAGCGCCAGCTCAGGATATGCAGCAGCAGCCAGGCAGGCTTGTCTGCCGCGCCCACCTTGAGCAGCAGGCTGGCGCAGACATTGATGGCAATGAGGGGTAAGACATACGTCCAGGCAGGTACGGACATCAGACGGCCCTGCCTTGTGTTTGCATGCCCCTGTTCATGCCGTTGATGGCATGCAGGCTCCAGAGAAAAAGCCGGTGATCGCCCCTGCGGGCTTTGTGTGCCGCAGCACAGGCCGCCACCTCTGCTCTGTGCAGGCCGGGCAGCTCAGCCGCCGGCAGCGGCATCTGCCGCAGCCAGCTGTTGAGCGGAATGCCGAACCCCTTCTTGGGCAGGGAAAGGATACGCTCCGGCAGCCAGCCGGCCAGGGCTTTGCGCAGCAGGTACTTGCGCACACCCCTGCGGTATTTGAAATGATTGGGCAGGCGTCGGCAGAAATCGGCTATCTCATTATCCAGAAAAACAGCACGGCTCTCCAGTGAGTGCATCATGGCAGCACGGTCTGCCTTGAGCAGGATGTCGTCTGCCAGATAGAATGAGGTGAAGAACTGCAGGCTGTGGCTGAGATGATCGTATTCCGGGTGAGCATCCCAGAGTGCCAGCGCGTCTTCATACAGTTCTTCAGCTGAAAGCGGCTGGTCAAAAAAGCGTGCTATCTCAGCCGGTTCAAGGGGGCTCATCCAGACCGGCAGCTGCATGGCCGCCGGGTGGGAGAGGCCGCGCAGAACGCGCTTGATCTTGAAATCCAGGCTCATATTGCGGTCAGAACAGGGCAGGAGACCAGCAGCACGGCGCAACAGGGTGTGCAGCGGGCCGGGCATGCAGCGCCGGTACAGGGCTGCCGGGGCCAGGGCTGCCAGCGGGTCATAGCCGGCAAAAAGCTCATCACCGCCGTCACCGGAAAGGGCCACAGTCACGCTTTCGCGGGTAAAGGCTGCCAGATGCGCTGTGGGGATGAGAGATGCATCACCCAGTGGTTCGCTCATGCGGGCAAGGATGCCCGGTGCAGAGGCCTGCATACGGGCTGCTGTCAGCACCCTGACGTGATGGCGTACGCCGAAATGCCCGGCCACTTCTTTGGCATTGGCCGATTCGTCAAAGCTGGCTTCGGAAAAGCCGATGGTAAAGGCGTTGACGCGCTGCGCTTCCAGCAGGCGGGCAGCTGCGGCCAGCACAGAGCTGGAGTCAATGCCGCCGGAAAGAAAGATGCCCAGCGGCACATCACTGAGCAGGCGGCGACGCACAGCCCTGAGCAGCAGCTCACGCAGTTCTTCCACCAGGCGGGCTTCGTCTGCCTCCCCAAGGCTGGCATCCGGCTCCAGGGAAAAGCGCCAGTAGCGATGGCTCTGCACAGTGCCCTCTGCCGCGTCATAGCAGAGCCACTGCCCCGGCAGCAGGCCTTGACAGCCCGGGTGCAGTGTGCGCCCGGCCGGCAGATAGCCCCAGGCAAAATAACGTTGCAGATTGGCGGCCTCCAGCCTGTGGTCAAAATGTGGCCAGTGCTGCAGGGCGCTGATCTCACTGGCAAAGGCCAGGCCGTGGGCATTGCGGGCATAATAGAGTGGTTTTTCGCCAAAGCGGTCACGCGCCAGCCAGAGTTTGCGTTTTTCCGGCTGCCAGACAGCCAAGGCAAACATGCCGTTGAAACGTACAAAACACTCCGGCCCCCACTGCAGAAAGGCGCGCAGCACGGTTTCCGTATCGCTGTGGCTGGTGATAAAGCGGTGCCCTGCCGCCTCCAGGCTGTGCCGGAGCTCCTGATGATTATAGATCTCGCCGTTATAGACCAGAACAGTACCTGTGGCCGCATCGCGCATGGGCTGCTGGCCATGGGCCAGGTCCACAATACTCAGGCGACGGTGCCCCAGGTGCAGCGCCCCGTCCACATAGCTGCCACTGTCGTCAGGGCCGCGGTGGTACAGGGCGTCAGTCATGCGCAGAAGGTCGCCCTGTTCTCCTGCGCCGCAGAATCCGGCAATGCCGCACATCAGTCGTTCCTGCAGTGTTCTGTGGGGTCAGCAAGGTTGACGCGTTCGCCAACGATATAGGGTGGCCTGTGCTGGGATTCAAAATAGGTGCGTGAGAGCACCTCTGCCAGCAGGCCCATAAGAATGCTGATGAAGCCCAGTAAAAAGGCTATACCACTGAACAGGGGCAGCGGCGTTTCAATGAGTGTGGGGCCGCCGCTGAATTTGAGGGCCAGCGCCCAGATGAGCGCCAGAAAGGAGAGGATGAAGGCTGCTATGCCGAAGCCGCCGAAAACATAGATGGGTTTGGTCAGGTAACGATCCAGAAACTTGATGACCAGGATATCCAGAATAACCTTGAAGATACGTTCCAGCCCGTATTTGGAGTGACCGTACTGTCGGGCATGGTGGGTAACGGGCATTTCAGCCACACGTGCGCCCTGCCAGGCCGCATAGATGGGGATGAAGCGGTGCATCTCACCATACAGGCGCACGTTTTTGATGACATTGTTGCGGTAGGCCTTGAGGGTGCAGCCGTAGTCGTGCAGATGCACGCCCGACACGCGCGAAATGACCCAGTTGGCTATACGGCTGGGCAGGTTACGCTTGATGGCATTGTCTTTTCTGTCTTTTCGCCAGCCAGACACCACATCATAGCCCTCATCAAGCCTGGAGAGCAGCGCCGGAATGTCGTCCGGGTCGTTCTGCAGGTCGCTGTCAAGAAATACCAGCACATCGCCTGTGGCGTGGTCTATACCGGCCTGTATGGCGGCTGTCTGCCCTGTATTGCGCGCCAGCCGCAGCAGCTTTACAAAGTCATGCTCCCGGGCCGCATCACGCAGCAGGTCAGTCGAGCCGTCCCTGCTGCCGTCGTCCACAAAAACAGCTTCCATATCAGGCAGTTTTTCACGCAGGCGGCAGAGTTTTTCCAGCAGCAGCGGCAGGCTTTCACGCTCGTTGTAGACAGGGATAATCAGACTGACCATAGCATCCTCGTTGCAGATAGATAAAGCGCGAATCTACCGTTAAGCCGCCGCAATGGCAAGGGAATGGACAGCAGCTGACAAAATGGCAGCTGGGCATTGCCCTTGCCATCATAGCTGTCATGGTCAAGGGCTTTAACTGGCTGGGGGTCTAGCTGCAGTACAAGCAGACGGAGTGACGGTCAGACCGTCTGTTCCGTTTTCTGTTCGGCGTTGTTCAGGCGGTCTTTGAGGTTCTGGTGCGCGTAGAACTGCACCACAGAGCAGGAGGGGATGACACGCTCCAAGCCATTGCGGGAATCACGGCCTACCCGTGCGCGATGCTGCTTTATCTTGAATTCCCCCAGCCTGGGCAGGGTCACATTGCGGCCGTCAGCCAGGGCATCAAAAAGCGTTTCCAGCAAGGCGCCACAACAGGCAGAAACCTGCTGAAAGCTCATTTCCGGTAAACGCTCCTGTGTGCGAACGATGAGTTCGGTTCTGGTCATGCCGGCCCTGTGTCTGGGGACTTGTGTGAAAAGGGGAGCCCGAAGGCTCCCCCTGACAAGGCAGTGTGAGGCTTAGAAGGAGTACACAAAAGCCAGGTTGAGGTTCCAGGCGTCCTTGGTCTTGTTGTTCATGCTGGCGTTTTCAATCCTCTTATTGCCGTTGCCACGGTCTTCCAGCCACATGGCAATGTAGTCAGCTTCGAAGATGACATCGAAGTTTTCATACATGCTGTAGGTGTTACGCAGGCTAAGTTCCAGTGCCTGATCCTTGGTGGTCAGGTACATGGCTTCCATGCCGCGCTTGTCGCTGTTGGCCCAAATATCGTAATCAGCCAGCTTCCGGCCCATCTTGGGCGCATTGGTGCCGCCCATCCAGTTGATGCGGATGGTGTGCTTGAGGTCTTCGATGAAACTGAGGTCTCTGATGCGAGCGCCCACGCCCCAGGTGCCGGCCATGCTCAGAGCCATAACGCCGTCACGGGCCAGATAGGGCTCGCCGCCAAAGGCAAAGGAGGAGAACTGGTTGGTGGAGTCATAGCCGAAGCCGGGCAGGCGTTCGGAACCGTTGGCCGGATTGCCGTCGTCACCGGAAGCGTACCAGCCTACGATGCCGGGAATACCCCAATCCATCTTGTATTCGAAGAGACCGGAAAGGATCCAGCCGCTGCGGTTGTAACGGCTTTCATTGTGGTTCTGCACAGAACCGTAGGTGAAATCCCACGCAAAGCGGAAGGGATCAAACATGGTCACGTCACCGGTCAGGCCAGCCCACCAGGCGTCAATATAAGTGCCAAGAGCATTCTTGCCCATAGCATTGTCGCCGTCACGATGACGGGCACCACCGGCGGGGAGCAGACCGGACACAGCAAAGCTCTTCCCGCTGCCATTGATGGTGTTGTCATAGGGGTCGCCGTCAGCTGCCTTGAAGGTGTTGGGGCCGATGGCAGCATAAGCACCCCAGGGGGTCACCTTGAGGCCGTCAAAGGTCAGAGGAACCATAAGGGCGAAGACATCCATGTTATCCATGTAGTTGGCACGATAATCTTCGCGGCCACCCTTGTAGGTTTCACCGTAACCGCCAAAGTTGTCGTTGAAAGGACGCGCCCACAGAGCGGTCACAGACACGTTGTCAGTGAACTTGTAGCTGGCAACCACGCCGGCCACGTCATTGTCCATAACCATGCTGCCGGTGGTGAAGCTGGGGAAGGCTATACCCTGGATACCCATGCGGACCTTCAGGTCAGTGGCAGGCGGCATCCAGTCAATGTAGGCGCGCTTCACTTCTACCATCTTCCCGTCAGCGCCCAGAGCGCCACCGGTGCTGTTCTGGCCCCACACCTGATCACCGATTTCAAAGAAGACAGTGCCGGACAGGGCTTCGGAAGCTACGGCATCCAACTGCAGACGGACGCGTTGTTCGGCTTCGAATTCATCTTCACTGCCGTTCCAGCCACGGGCATCATTGAATTTGCCGTTCTGACCGTAGTCAAAGTTCATGATCCACTGGCCCTTGGCCTTGAAATCAATGGCCTGAGCGCCGGTGACAGCGCTGAGTACCAGACCGGCCGCCAAAACGAGCGTAGCGGTCTTCCAAGTAAGATTTTTTCTTGTCCAAACTTGTCCATTTTTCCTGTTATTTCAATATGTAAATGAAAAACAGGACACAGATAAGTCCAAAGAAATCCATTGACAATTCCCCTAAATGGGGGACAAT
>JAFQNG010000026.1 GCA_017396005.1 Desulfovibrio sp. | reverse complement strand
TTCATCCCTTTAGAGTCTTGCCCCAGCAAGACACGCAATGCCTGCACGTACTTCTCCAAACCGTTAAAACGGGAACCTTTAAAAAGAATCAGCCCATTGCTCATGGAAATCATATGATCTTTCCAGGCTGCCACAAAATCCTGCACTCCTTCTACAGGCAACCAGGCGCCACCATAGCCTCCAGCCTTCAGGCCGGTGTGCACGGCCAGGGCCTGCCCTCCGGCCCAAAAAACGGCTTGCGGCGCCAGGTGGGCCAAATGCCACCCCAAATCTTCATGCATTTCCCCAGAGCACGCCCCCAGTTCACCCATCTCTCCGAGAACAACAACAAAAGCCCTGCCCTGGGCCTGTCCGGCAGCGGCCTCAAGCATGCGGCTCATAGAAAGGGGATTGGCGTTATAGGTATCATCGATAACATCCCAGGAGCCCATACGCGCATATCTGAAACGCTGCGAGGGCAGTTGGACAGTACGTAATCCCTCGGCTATCTCATCAGCCTCCAGCCCCATCAAATGTGCCGCTGCAGCTATCGCTATACAGTTCTCAGCACCATATGCTCCCCCAAAGGGAGCAGCTACCTCCAATGCACAGCCCGGCAACTGCAGAGTATAATGCCCCAGCGTACCTTCCTGCCCCAACCAGGCGGCATAAAATTCAGATCCTCTGTCCCTTGTGCTGAAATACCGCACAGGAGCACCCTGTACAGATACCTCTCGGCACAAATCAGGATAATCAGCACTGACCAGGCCTGAACCTCCCTCTGCCAGCCAAGCCAGCATACGGGCTTTGTGCCAGGCCACGCCCCTGCCCCCCAGGCCTTCGGTATGGCCGGGCCCCACATTAAGAATCAGCCCAAGGTCAGGTCGCAACACTGAGGCCAGATCATCCATATCTCCATCATGGCTGATACCCGCCTCCATGACCCAAAAATCTTCATCACCGTCAGTACCAAGCACAGACAGAGGCATACCGATCTGATTGTTAAGATTCATGGCATTGCGAGCCGTTTTGCCGCGTACTGCCAGTACCTGGGCCAAAGCCTCCTTGAGCGTTGTCTTACCCGCTGTACCGGTGACACCTATGACCCTGGCATTACTCATGCTACGCCACAGGCCTGCCAGACTTCCCAAAGCCCTGACAGTATCCTCCACCTGCAAGACGGGTACTTCCAGGTCAGCTAAAGGGCGTGAAGCCAGTACCATACTCGCACCCTGCGCTACGGCAGATGCTGCATACTCATGCCCATCGGTACGTTCTCCTGCAATGCAGACAAAGAGAGAACCGGGCACAGCCTTACGACTGTCCGTGACCACCGATGAAACATGTATCTGATCCCGGCTTTCCGGCCGGGCAAGGCCCAGATGGGCTGCCATAGCATGCAGGCTCAGACGCATCGCAATATCTCCCGTACCACTTCCTGATCACTGTAGTGATGCCTGACCCCCTGTATAATCTGATAATCCTCATGCCCCTTGCCCGCGATAAGCAGTGCATCATCCCTGCCCAGCATTTCCAGCGCCATCGCAGTGGCTATACGCCGGTCAGCCTGTACAAAAAGTTTGGCGATCCCAGAGAGACCAGGCAGCACATCATTGATAATAGCCTGAGGATCTTCAAAGCGGGGATTGTCTGAGGTAAGCACAGCTACATCTGAATAACGCGCAACTGCCTCACCCATGAGAGGACGTTTGCTGCGATCACGATTGCCGCCGCAGCCAAAAACCGTAATGATACGTCTGAAACCCACATGGCGCAGAGCCTTGAGCACATTGACCAAAGCATCCGGTGTATGGGCATAGTCTACAAAAATATTGAGGCCGTGCGGATTGTGTATTCGTTCAAGCCTGCCTGGAACACCGCTGCATGTCTCCAGCGCCGTAAATGCATCAGGCGTCAGGCCGGCTTCCATGGCCAGAGCCTGCACAGCAAGCAAGTTGGATGCATTGAAAGCCCCCACCAGAGGCGAATGCAGTTCCCACTGCCGACCTTCCAGATGCATGCGCAAATGACAGCCTCCGGTCCCTGCTGTCAGCAACTCTCCCTGAAGATGCCGCTGACCTCGCTGCCCCTGATGCAGGCCAAAAGATAATGCCTGCGGGCACATTTCCAGCAGACGACGCCCCCAAGGATCATCAGCATTGATGGCCATACCCTTTTCTTTTCTTGGCACCTCCTGAAAAAGCCGGGCCTTGGTTGCAAAGTAGTTTTCCATGTTCTCATGGAAATCAAGATGGTCCTGCGTCAGATTGGTGAAGGCCACACCATCAAACTGTATACCGCCCACTCTCTGCTGCTCAATGGCATGGGATGAAACTTCCATAATGGCCACACCCACCCCAGCGGCTTTCATCCTGGCCAGCATGGCATGTACCCGCAGAGAATCAGGTGTGGTCAGCGGGGCGGCTTCACAGTAACCAGGCCAGCGGTAACTGACGGTACCGAGCACGCCTACCTTATACCCGACAGAGGTATACACATGCTCCAGCAGATACGTACTGGTAGTTTTACCATTAGTGCCTGTAACGCCCAATATGATGATACCGAGCTCATCGGTATGCCAGCGGGCTTCAGCCAGTCGCCACAGCGCCTCACGCGGCTCATCATGACAGATGATACGACAGGAAGAGGCTGCCACAGCCTGCCTAGCTGCATCCAAAGCTTCAAAACGGCATACGATGGCAGAAGCTCCGGCCCTGACGGCATTCGGGATAAAACATGCTCCGTCCTCACTGATCCCCGGCACAGCTACGAAGATATCCCCTCGACGCACTGTACGTGAATCCGCATGTACTTCCACGCCACCCTGACGGCATGTATCCAGCAATGCCGCAAAATCCCGCTGCATGACTACCTCTCGGACAACCACAAGATATATTCCACCTGTGTACCTTCATCGGGCCAGGCCGACCCCGGAGGCGGGCTCTGCCTGATTACGCGATCGCCTGATCCCTTCAGCTCAGGCACAATGCCAGCGCGCGCAAACAACTCTACCGCATTGCGGACGGATTTACCCATAACATCAGGCACTTGGCTACCTGCCTTGGCCAGATACCCCGGTAACTGCATGGATGGTCCGCGTCTGACAATTTCCGGCTTTTGTGTCTGATAGGGAGCCGTGAGTCCAGACAGTTTGAGACCACGCCTGTGCTGTTTCTGATTCACAGCACTGGTACTACCCGTCTGCACTTCGGCAAGTGCACCGGCATAGGTCAAACTGCGAGTCGCAATCTCCTGAAAAACCGGAGCCGCCACCAGGCCACCATACTGATTACGCGTTGGTTCATCCACCATGACAAGGATCAGATAACGCGGTTCTTCTGCCGGTAAAAAACCGACAAAGGACGCCAGACGCTTGTCGCCGTAAGTACCGGTTTTGTGATCGGCTTTCTGTGCCGTACCAGTCTTGCCTGCCACGTCTACACCGGCAACACGTGCGCGACGGCCTGTGCCGTCACCCGCCTCCACCACATCGCGCATCATATCCATGACCTGTCGCACTGTACGTTCACTGAAGATACGCCTGTGAGTCTCTTCCACATGCGTATCTTCCATGATAAGCCGCAGGGGTTTGTAAACCCCGTGATTGAGCAGGGTCAGATAGGCCTGCGCCATTTGCAGCCCTGTCACGGAAATACTCTGACCAAAAGATGTGGACATGATGTCCACCTTGCTCCAGTCTCTGGGTGCGCGCAGTATCCCCCGGCTGTCAGCTACAGGTACACTGGTGTAGTCACCAAAGCCCAGGGCCTGTAGATAGCGATGGAAGAGCGGCGCCCCCATGCTCTGACCGATTTTGGCCATGCCGATATTGGATGAATAACGCAGGACCTTACTGGCTGGCAGGATATCACGGCTGGAGGTATCTCTGATAACAATGTTATCGCTTTCCCACTTGCCGCCTTCGCAGTCAATGAGCGTATCCGGTGTAACCTTGCCCTCCTGCAGGGCCGCTGCCATGACCAGAGGCTTGAATGTCGAGCCTGGCTCAAGAGCGTCCGCCGCCAGACGATTACGGTAGATCTGCGGTGAAAAGTTGCGGTATGTATTGGGATTAAAAAAAGGATACTGTGCCCAAGCCAGTATTTCGCCTGTAGGTACATCCACCACCAGTGCACCACTCCAACGGGCCTTGTTCTCCAGTGCGGCCTGGGCCACTGCCTCTTCCGCGATGAACTGCATCTGCACATCAATGGTCAGTGTCAGATCCTCACCACGAGGTTCGCTCCCTCCCTCTTCATGCAGGTAAAATCTGCGGCCTCTGGCGTCACGCTGCACTATCTGCCTGGTAGGGATACTGCCAAGGCGAGCGTCCATCGAACGCTCAAGACCTTCCAGGCCCTTGTCGTCCAGACCGACGAAACCCAGCAGTTGCCCTGCCATATGTTTAAAGGGGTAGATACGATCATACTCTCTGGAAAGCCCTATCCCGACAATGCGTGCCCTGCGTACGGCTTCGGCTGTTCTGTCGTCCACCTTACGTTTGAGCCAGACAAAACGCTTCTTACTGCGTGAAAGATCATCATAGAGTTTCTGCGGCTCCAGCCCAAGAACAGGACCAAGCACATTAGCCATGCTTAAAAAATCTTCAATCTCCTGTGGTCGCGCATAGACCGAGCGGGCCTCCACGCTTTGTGCCAGAACCTGCCCGTTCCTGTCGAAGATCATACCCCGTTGCCCGCTGACGAGCTCGCTCGTCACGTGCTGACGCCGGGCCTGCTCTGCCAGACGTGGGCCTTCAACCATCTGAAGATACCAGGCACGTCCCCATAAGCCTAGCCAGAACAGACAGAAAAGACAGACTACAACATTGATGCGCACCCGTCCCCAGTCCCGCTCAGCAGAACGTGATGCCGCGCCTGCTGCAAGAACAGAACTCAGATGACCTTTTGCCGAAGGCTTCTCACGCCTGTTTACAGAGCGATTGCGCTTATTCAAACTAAGCCTGAACATGCTTTTCTCAGTATGCACAATCAGTACATTTCCATCCGGCGAATCTGACCAGGTTTGGGTTCACCCATGCCTGACGCTGCAGCACGACGACGCAGTTCATAGGGAGAAAGCAGCCGTTCCCGCTCCACTTCCAGCTTGGCCTTGAGGGCGAGACGTTCCTTCAATTCGTTCTGGGCGATACTGATAAAGTATGTTATGTCTGTCCGTTCAATACTGCTCCAGACCAGAACAAGGCCCATGACCATGCAAGAAAGCAGGCCAAACGCCAGTGCCAGCAGCCAGCCTTTGCCCTGCCCCTGCTGCAACATCCGCTTATGCGTCATGCGTTGCTTGCCTCGGCTATCTTTTCTATGGCTCGTAACTTGGCACTGCCGGCACGCGAATTGACAGCCAGCTCCAGCTGACCTGCCTGTATCGGTTTTTTATACAGAAGGCGTACTTCCGGCTGATGCCCGCAAACGCATACCGGTATATGCCGGGGGCAGCGACAGCCCTCGGCCCAGCGACGCATAGCCTGTTTCACCATGCGATCTTCCAACGAATGAAAGGTAATGATCACCAGTCGACCGCCAACAGGCAGCCAGCCCAGAATGCTATCAAGAAAACGACGCAATTCGCCCAGCTCGTCATTAACGACCATACGCAAGGCCTGAAAGGTCCGTGTAGCCGGATGACGCCGCCCCTTGGCCCGCCATGCAGGGGGATAGGCCCGTTCTACCACAGCAGCCAGCTCTGCTGTCGTCTCAATAGGGGCTTTCTGGCGGGCTTCTACTATAGCCCTTGCTATGCGCCCTGCTTGCGGATCTTCACCCAGATCTGCAATACATTCCTTAAGACGCGCAAAGCTCTCCCGGTTCACCCAATGCCAGGCCGTGGGTACACCACTGTACTGATCCATACGCATGTCCAGTGGCCCGTCCCCACAAAAACTGAAGCCCCGCTCTGCCATATCCAGCTGCATGGATGAAACGCCAATATCAAGCAAAGCCCCATTAACACGGCTCCAGCCCAGTGTACGCAAGGATTCCGCAAAGTTGCTGTAGCGACTGTGAAAGCAGTGCACCCGCTCTCCAAAGGGGGTCAGACGCTGACGAGCCAGTTCAAGGGCCTGCCTGTCGCGGTCAAGCCCGCACAATTCGATATCTGGCGCAGCGGAAAGGACTGCCGAAGCATGCCCGCCAAGCCCCAGAGTGCCATCGAGGTAACGCCCACCTGCCTGTGGTGCAAGAGCCTCCAGCGTCTCTGCCGGCAATACCGGTCGATGCAGTTCTGCTGCCTCCAGGTGTCTGTTCTGCATATCACGCATCACTACGCTGTCCCGGGGCTACAAGATAATCTCCACACCCGCTGCTGCCAGTTCATCTGTCACATCTTCCACGGGAAGTCCGTAGAAGGTCGCGGCGTCCCAAATCTGAAACTGTTCCTTCATGCCCAGCAGCATCACGTCTTTCTGCAGCCCGGCCTCGCGTATGAGCGGCTGGGGGATGCGTATCCTTCCCTGGGTATCAGGCGTCATCTGCTGAGCCAGGCCAAGAAATTTAGCCCTGAAGTTCTGCATATTTCTCGATGGAGAACGAAGTGTATAAAGCTGCTCTCTAATCTCCACCCACGTGTCAGGCAGATATGCGGTCAAATGGCCGTCATATGCGGTAAGCCAGAAGGTTCCCTCATCTCTGTCCTTTGCAGCAGAAGACGAAGACAGCAGGGCGGCACGATACTCCTGCGGGAGCATCAGCCTCCCCTTGGCATCAAGGCTGCGGGGATAGGGATTTATAAACCGGTCGCGCATTTTTACCACATTTTACCGCTTATCACCACCTTCTTCCACGTTATACCCCCAACGTGCCCCTGCCTGTCAAGTCTGCCTTCATTCACATCAGCCCAGTTCATTCTGGCTGAATTCACAAGGGCACAATCCGTGAAGTATCTTGACAATACGCGTAAAAACACTGACTATCTCTAGAAAATCTGCAGGTTCAACAGCCGCTTCCATACAGCACATACCCGACCAACAGTCAGGATTACCATGAAAACAAAAATCGTTGCCACCATTGGCCCTGCTTCAAGCAGCAAGGAAAAACTCAAGGCACTGGCTGAAGCTGGCGTAAGCGTTTTTCGCCTTAACTTCTCCCATGGTGGAGCCTCGGACTTTGTCCAGATTATACAGTTCATCCGCGAAATCGAAAAAGAAATAGGGCGCCCCATCACCATTATGCAGGATCTCTCGGGCCCCAAGATACGCCTGGGTGTTCTTCCTGAAACAACCATACAGGTCAGCAAGGGGATGAGCCTGCTTTTAGGGCCAAGTGCCGACCGTGTGGATGACATGCCCTATCTGCCCTTTGACCACGCCATTATCCTGGAAAGCTTGGAACCGGGTGACCGTATGGTGCTGGCAGACGGCGGCCTCCAGTTTGATGTGGAGCTGCGTCGTCCTGACGGTCTTGTGCAGCTGATGGCTGATAATGACGGCATTGTAACTTCGCGCAAAGGGCTGGCACTGCCAGGTAAGGCAACCAAGGTACGCGCTCTGACTGATAAGGACAAAAAAGATCTGGCTGACGGTCTGGCACTGGGTGTCGATGCAGTAGCCATTTCTTATGTACAGACCGCTGATGATGTACGCGAAGCCAAGGCCCTTATAGCCTCTGCAGGCCGCCATGTACCTGTAGTCGTCAAGCTGGAACGCCAAAGTGCCGTAGACAATCTGGATGCGATACTGGCTGAAACGGACATTGTTATGGTTGCGCGTGGCGATTTGGGTGTGGAGTGCCCTCTGCCCCAGCTGCCTGCCCTGCAAAAGCGCATCATCAGCGCATGCAACAGGGCCTCCAAGCCTGTCATCGTGGCAACACAGATGCTGCTTTCTATGGTCAACAGCCCTGCCCCTACCCGGGCTGAAACTACTGACGTGGCAAATGCCGTACTGGATGGGGCAGACTGTGTCATGCTTTCTGAAGAGACTGCCATGGGCAGCTTCCCGGTGGAGACGGTACGCTACATGCGCAAAATCACCACTGAAGCTGAAAGGCTGCTGCTGACACGACGCAAGCTGGATGAACCTGACAGCGATAAAGGCATACCGCAATTTCTTGCTTATGCTGCATGTCTTTTGGCAGACAAGGCACAGGCACAGGCCATCGTTTCGCACAGTCTCACAGGGGGGGCAGCCCGCCAGGTTTCTGCCCGCAGGCCTCCGCAGCGTATCTATGCCCTGACGCCGGACCCAACAACCATCAAGGCGCTTAACTTTGCCTGGGGGGTCACCCCGGTATTCGTAGATAAACCAGAAGTTGAACCGAGCCATCTGATACGGGCTGAAGAATTTATCGGCAATTGCGATGACTTCGCCCCCGGAGACTGCGCAGTCATCACTGCCGGCCAGCTCAAGGGTTCCTCCACACCGCGGGGTACAAACCTCGTCAAAATCTACTGGAAGTAGTATGGCTGCAAAAAAACAGGCTCGCTCCGTTCCTCAAAATATCAATGAGGAATACTATCAGATCAGTACCGAGATACTGTCGAGCTTTCCCAAATACCGTCCTCCGGTCGATCTCTTCACTTTTCGCGACGATATTGGCGTACTGGCCCCCTATTCCCAAAAAGGGGCCCGCCTTTCCAACGAACAGGTGGAAGAGCTGGCCCAGCTGTGCAGCGCGGGAGATCTCTTCGTCTCCCGGTCAGATCACCCCATCTACTCCCGTCATATCGTCAAGCAACTGGATCTTGTTTTACAGGACCACAATCTCACGGAAGCCGAGATCGCCGATATCTGCATCCGCGCTCTGCTCATGCGCTATACAGAATTTCACGATCAGCCCGTCAAGGCCGTCTTTGAGCCCTTATATCGGGACGTCATGGTGGTCACCGAATATCTGTGGCAGGACAAGCACCATATCAACGCTTTTATTCGCCGTCTCTTTCGTCAGTACGCCCCTGGCCGCCACGCCATCAATACTCTCTTCACAGGGCTGTGGATCTGGATGCAGTGTGTCTCGGAGTACCGTCGCAAGGATATGGATCGCCTGGCTCTGGCACTGTTGCTGCACGATATAGGCATGTGCAAGGTGCCGCCCTTTCTTCTGCAGAAAAACGGTCCACTTAAGGCTGAGGAACGGGAGAAGGTGCTCATGCACCCGATGCTGAGCGTCAAGATGATGCAAAAACTGGAAATCTCTTTTGAAGAATTGCTGCGAGCCTGCTTTGAGCATCACGAGCGGCTTGACGGCTCCGGCTATCCGCAAAAAAGCAAAGGAACACAGATCAGCAGAGTGGGCCGTCTGACGGCTGTGGCTGACTCCTTCTCGGCGATGATCTGCAAGCGATCCTATGCTCCGGCAAAAAAACCGCTGGAGGCTGCCCGCGAGCTGGCTGCCGCCCCACAGCACTATGACGCCGAGATGACGAAACTTCTGGTTTCAGCCCTGACGACTGAAAGTTTTGGACAGTTTGTGGACATGGATAAAAGCATTGAGGCAAGCCAGTAGGCACTGCGATCTCAGGGATGGATTTTGAGCGTACCGCCTGTCGTTAATGTAACCATGCCGGTTTTCAACCGCTATGAACTTACACAGCGGACGATTCTGGCCTTGCGTAAAACTTCTCAGGAAATTCCTTTTTGTATAACAGTTGTAGATAACGGGAGCGAAACAGCCTTACAAAAAAAGCTTATTGCTTTTACCGAAGACGGCATCATAGATAATCTTTTTATACTGCCTCGTAATATGGGCGTTGCCTGTGCGGCCAATGTAGGTTGGCAGATGGTGGATGCACCCATCTATATGAAGCTTGACAACGATACCCGTATTACAGAACCCCACTGGCTAAAAAAACTTCTTGCGCTTTGGAGACACGGGCAGCCGATTTCTACACTCGGCGGAGCCTATGACAAAACAATGCTCCTGCAACACCCGGGCAGTCTCTCAACTCCTGACGGGATTTTAGGTATTTGCAAGACCAACCTTCCTGGCCAGGCTATCCTAATCCCACAGGAGGTAGCAGTTCTTCTAGGTCGATGGAATGAAGATTATGGCCTTTATGGGGCTGAGGATGGAGACTATGGCGCACGAATGGAAGCTGCAGGTCTGCCACAATACTACTACCACGGACCAGATTTTTTTGAAGATCTGGGAAAAAATGACTATCAGGAAACATATGTAAAATTTCATGTCGATAAAAGCAAAGAGACAAGAGAAGCCAGGGTATCATCAAAAGGCAGACTGGGACTTTTTGTAACTAATGCTACGCTCTATAGCGACTGCATACGAAACCTTAATGTTATGCCTCGCTATGAAATTAAAGATATCAGTAAAAAATATTATATATCTATCGTTGAGCGTGAAGAATACAAAGATTTCCGTTATCTTTTAGAAAGTATTTCAGTATCGCTGACAAAACTTGTTGCAGAAAAAAAAGAAATATCTCGTTTTGAACCAGAGTTTGCCCAGAATCTCAAAAGAAAACTAGCACAATTTGGGCAAAGTATTGATGATATGCCTTCAAATATCAATCCATCCAGAATCTGATATTGCCAGAGATGTGGGCGTGGCAGTCCCTACGGTCGGAGCATGGGTTTCACTGCTGCAGACTTCAGGGCTCATCTGCCTGTTTCAGCCTTATCACAACAATGTCAACAGCCGAGCCATCGAGACACCAAATTTGAGGTCCATATGAAAAAAGCGCTTATCACCGGTATCACAGGGCAGGACGGGGCCTATCTGACGGAGCTGCTCCTGCAGAAAGGCTATGAGGTGCACGGTATCAAGCGGCGGGCTTCTCTCTTCAATACTGATCGTATCGACCATCTCTATCAGGATCCGCACACGTCAGAACGCCGGCTTATCCTGCACTACGGCGACCTGAGCGACGCAGGCAACCTCATCCGCATCATGCAGGAAGTGCAGCCTGATGAAGTCTATAACCTGGCAGCTCAGAGCCATGTGCAGGTCAGTTTTGAATCACCCGAATACACAGCCGATGTGGATGCCCTGGGTGTGCTGCGCCTGCTTGAGGCCATACGCATTACAGGCCTGACAACAAAGACGCGCTTTTACCAGGCCTCTACGTCCGAACTCTTCGGCTTGGTACAGGAAGTACCGCAAACAGAAAAAACACCCTTCTATCCCCGCTCCCCCTATGCCTGTGCCAAACTCTATGCCTACTGGATAACAGTCAACTACCGCGAAGCCTACGGCATGTACGCCTGCAACGGTATTCTGTTCAACCACGAATCTCCCCTGCGCGGCGAGACCTTTGTGACGCGCAAAATCAGCCGGGCTCTGTCGCGTATTGTGCTGGGCCTGCAGGACTGCCTCTGGCTCGGCAATCTGGATGCCAAACGCGACTGGGGGCATGCCCGTGACTATGTAGAAATGCAGTGGCTCATGCTGCAGCAGGAACAACCGGATGATTTTGTCATTGCCACGGGCCGTCAGTTCTCAGTACGCCAGTTTGTGGATGCAGCAGCGGCAGAGTTGGGTCTGAGCCTCACATGGCAGGGCCAGGGCGTGGAAGAGACGGGCATTGTGGCATCGGTTGATGCGGCACAGCTCCATAAGGCTGCAGGTAACCGCCATGATCTGGGCTGCCGGGTCAAGACGGGAGATGTTATCGTGCAGATAGACCCGCGCTATTTCAGACCCACAGAGGTGGAAACCCTGCTGGGTGACCCTGGCAAAGCTGCGGAAAAACTGGGCTGGCAGCCCAGAGTCAGCTTTGAGGATATGGTAGCTGAAATGACGCGTGAAGATCTGGCCCTGAGCATGCGCGACATGGTCTGCAAGGTGGCAGGCTTCAAAACCTTCAGCCATAACGAATGAGCATGAACAAAAATTCGTTGATATATGTGGCCGGCCACAGGGGGCTGGTGGGCAGCGCCATCTGCCGTGCACTGACCCGAGCTGGCTATGATCACCTGCTCATGCGTTCTCATGCAGAGCTGGACCTGTGTGAGCAGGCAGCAGTGCGGGAGTTCTTTGCAGCGCACAGACCAGAGGTGGTGATACTGGCGGCGGCCAAGGTTGGGGGCATTCATGCCAATGCTGCATATCCGGCAGATTTTATCTACCAGAATCTGCAGATACAAAATAACGTCATTGACAGCGCCTGCAGATATGGAGCCAAAAAGCTGCTCTTTCTGGGCTCGTCCTGCATCTATCCCAGACTCTGCCCCCAGCCCATCAAAGAGGAATACCTGCTTACAAGCCCGCTGGAGCCTACCAACGAGCCCTATGCTCTGGCCAAGATCAGCGGCATACGCATGTGCCAGGCATATCGCCAGCAGTTCGGCTTTGACGCCATCAGCGTCATGCCTACCAACCTCTATGGCCCGGGCGACAATTATCACCCGGAAAACAGCCATGTCCTGCCTGCTCTGCTGCGCCGCTTTCATGAAGCCCGAGAGGCAGATGCTCCCTATGTAACCATCTGGGGAACTGGCGCGGCCCTGCGTGAATTCCTGCATGTAGACGATATGGCCGAAGCCTGTATATTTCTGCTGGAGCGCTATTCTGATGTGGCACACGTCAATGTGGGCAGCGGCAGGGAGTGCAGCATTATGGAGCTGGCACAACGTATCGCACAGGTAGTGGGCTATACAGGCGAGATACGCACAGACCCTTCACGGCCCGATGGCACACCACGCAAACTTATGGACTCCGGCAGGCTCTTTTCCATGGGCTGGCAGCCCAGAATCAGCCTGGAGGAAGGCCTGCGCAGCACATATGCAGATTTTTTAGCCAGCAGGCCTGTATAGAGCAAAACAGCAACAGCACTAATAAAAACGGCCCCCGAAGCTTCTCGGGCTCCCGGGGCCGTCAGGTATGGCTGTGCTACGCCTGCATCACAGGGTCACAGCATCCTCGGGTGCGGCCTTGCCTTCAGGGGCCTTTTCAGCAGGCACAGGCTTTGCGACTTCGCTGGGCACAGCAGGCTGTACCAGCGCTGGCCCGGCCTGGGCATAGGCTACGGCTGCTGTTTCTGCAGCACTGCGCCCTACTACCAGCCAGCGGCCGTCACGCTTCTGCAGGGCCAGCCAGGAGCTGACGCCAGCAGGCGTCGTCACCCGGGCTACAGCCGCAGTCTCGCCCAGTTCCTTCACCTCGGCCTTCTGCAGGGCCTCCGGCACCCAGGGGCATTTGGCGTCTTTTGCCACACGGCACTGGGCCACTATCTCACCCGTGCTGACACCCTCGGCAAAACTGGCCGTCAAATCCTTGGGTCTGTCGCCCAGCAAGTTACCCAGCAGGTCATCCACACTGCCAAGGCCCAGCTCTTTACCCAGAGAGTTCATGGCGCTCAGGGCCTGATTTTCAGTTGTCAGATTTTTAATATCATTGGCAGCCAAGGCCTGCATGTCAAAATGCGACAAAAAGGCTGTGCTGTCCTTTTTCTGCAGAGCCACAGCCATCTGCTCCAGGGTCTTTTGCGGGCCAGAGGCAAGGCAGGCCGCCAGCAGTGCCGCGCACAGGCCGAATACGGCTGTCAGCAATACAGGTTTGCGAAAAATAATCATATCTCTGTCCTTAAGCTAGGTTTTGGCTATTTGCCGAACAGTATTTCCTGGAAGTTGGGCAGAGACCACAGGTCGTCAGCCACTCGTGTTTCCAGGCTGTCCGCATTACGGCGCACTTCAGCCATAAGCGGCAGTACCTCGTTACAATAGCGTCGGGCCGCTTCCAGGCCCTCTCCGGCTGTTTCCGTCAGGCTCAGGCAGGTTTCCAGCCGGGCCGCAGCATCCTGCAGGCCCCGGAGCCATGTGGTAATTTCTTCCAGGGCTGTTGTTCTGTACTCCAGGCCCAACTCCTTCATGCGCAGAGCCGTTGCCGCCAGCTCGCCCTGATAACGCACCGCAGCAGGAAAGATGATGGTATACGCCATGCGCAGCGTCAGGCGAGCTTCGGTACGTACAGTCTTGCAGTACTGTTCCAGATAGATGTCCTGCCGCGCTTTGAGCTCGGCACGCCTGAGTATGCCCTGTCCTTCATACAGCTCAATGACTTCAGGGCGCGTCAGTTCCGGCAAGGCCTCAGGCGTATTGCGCAGATTGGGCAGGCCACGCCGCTCCGCCTCCTTGTGCCAGATATCAGAATAGCCGTCACCATTGAAGATAACGGCGCTGTGCTCTTCGATAATATGGCTGATAAAGGACTCTACAGCAGCATTCAGGCTGCGGCCTTGGCTGATCTCCCTTTCCAGCCAGTCGGCAGCATAGCCCAGCGAGTCAGCCATGATGGCATTGAGCGCCGTGATGGAGCCGGCAGCAGACTGGCTGGAGCCTACGGCGCGAAATTCAAAACGGTTACCGGTAAAGGCCACCGGGCTGGTTCTGTTGCGGTCGCCTGGGTCTGTGGGCAATGTCGGCAGGGTATCCACACCGATATTGAGGGCCCGGCCCTTTTTGCCGCTGGCAGCCTCTTCGGCACGCCCGGCCCGAAAGGCCTCAAAAACTTCTGTCAGCTGATCCCCCAGAAAGATGGACATGATGGCAGGCGGGGCCTCATGCGCGCCCAAGCGATGATCGTTGCTGGCGCTGGCCACCGTAGCCCGCAAAAGACCGCCAAACCTGTGCACACCGCGGATCATGGCCGCACAGAACACCAGAAATTTGGCATTGGCATGCGGCGTTTCGCCGGGGTCAAACAGGCTGCCCAGCTCAGCATTGCCCAGTGAATAATTGACATGCTTGCCCGAGCCGTTGATGCCGCTGAAGGGCTTTTCATGCAGAAGGCATTTCAGGCCATAGCGCTTGGCCACATTACGCAGCGTGGCCATGATGATATGGTTATGGTCCACCGCCAGATTCGATGCCTCATAGAGCGGCGCTATCTCATACTGGCTGGGCGCGGCCTCATTGTGGCGGGTACGCACAGGCACACCCAGCTTGTACAGCTCACGCTCCACCTCCATCATACAGGAAAGCACGCGCTGCGGGATCACCCCGAAGTACTGGTCGCTGAACTCCTGCCCCTTGGCCGGAGCAGCACCAAAAAGTGCTCTCCCGGCCACCTGCAAATCTGAACGGGCGAAATTGAAATTATGGTCGATGAAAAAATATTCCTGCTCAAGTCCGGCATATGAGACCACAGGCAGTGACGTGGAAATACCGAAAAGGCTGAGCACACGCTGCGCCTGACGGCTGACAGCCTGACCGGACCGCAGCAGCGGCGTTTTTTTATCAAGCGCCACGCCTGTCCATGACAGAAACATGGTTGGAATACACAAAAAAGTGCCGTTGGGGTTCTCCATAATATAGGCCGGACTGGTCACATCCCAGGCTGTATAGCCGCGTGCCTCAAAGGTGGAGCGCAGGCCGCCGGAGGGGAAGGAGGAGGCGTCAGGCTCCCCCCTGATGAGCATGGAGCCGGAAAACTCGGCAATGACGCCGCCAGTGCCGTCGGGGATGAGAAAGCTGTCATGCTTTTCAGCTGTCTGCCCGGTCAGAGGATAGAAAATATGGGTAAAATGGGTGGCCCCCTTTTCAATGGCCCAGTCTTTCATTACCGCGGCCACAGTGTCGGCTATACCTGGGTCCATGCGCTCACCCAGGGTAATGGTCTTATGCAGCGACCTGTAGATGGCCTTGGGCAGGCGCTCACGCATAACGCGGTCATTGAAAACATTACTGGCAAAAATGTCTGTGGGCCGCATTTCACGAAAATTGAGAGGGGCAGCGTCAGTCTTATAGGTAGTGATGGCCTGAATCGCGCTGTGACGGGCAGAATTGCTGCTCATGGCTGCTCCACGGGCTTATTTGATTTCAAGTATCTCGATTTCAAAGGTCAGAGCCTTGCCCGCCAGGGGATGATTGGCGTCAAGGGTAACTTCTTCGGCATCCACTTCTGTGATGGTCACATCCATCTGCCCCTGCTCATTGGAAAGCTGCAGAGGCGTACCCACCTCAAGGGGGATATGCGATGGCACCTGAGCGCGGGCCACGGTAAAGATCAACTCAGGATCCACTGTACCGTAAGCATCTTCCGGCGGGATAGTGGTGCTGACCACATCACCGGCCTCACGGCCCAGCACAGCAGCCTCGAAGCCGGGAATAAGCATACCCCGGCCCAGTGTAAACTCCATAGGGTCCCGCTCCCTGGAGGAGTCAAATACCGTACCGTCAGCCAGAGTGCCGGTATAATGCACGCGCAGAGTATCGCCGTCTTTGATGGGCATAGAAACGCTCCGTGAAATGAGTATCTGTGAAGGCGGTCGACACACAGTCGGATGTGTCAGGGCCGCAACGAATCAAAGAGGAAACAAAACATGGGCTGCACGTCTTGTCAATGTGCGCTTTACCGTCCGGAAACGAACCCTCCCCGCTCCTGGGCACAGACGTTGACTTGCCGGAGTGAAAGGTCCAGAATATTTTTTCGCATAACCTTCAGCCAGCATAAGGAAAAAACGTGTTCAGATATCTTCGCGACCGCCTGCCCTGGGGCGACAGTCTGCCTGTCAGTCAGGCACGCCTTGACGAAATTATGCGTTTAAGCAGGGCCGAACCCTGGCATGCACATGCCATCTCACACCGACAGGCACGCCGTCACGCCTGCGTGGCCTGCCGCTGGCTGGTTGAAGTCATGCCGCCTGCCGCGCATGTTTTTGAGCCGGGCTGCGGCTCCGGGGCCAACCTGTTGTGGCTGGGCCTCAAGGGGGCCAAACGCCTCTCCGGGGCAGATATTTCGCCAGAGGCCGTCATCATGGGGCAACATCTGGCCAGAGACATGGGCCTGCCCCTGCAGATCTGGCAGGACGACTGCCTGAAACCGACCCGCCTGCCTGAATCTGCAGACGGCATGGTGTCGGTCAACTGGCTGTACCATATCCCCGGCGCAAGCTTGGACGCTTTTCTGCAGACCTATGCTCCGGCACTCAAAAGGGGCGGATATCTCGCCCTCGACATGGTAACCCGCCACTATGACCGGCAACCGGGTAATCAGTGGCATACCAAAGACCGGCAGCTCCCTGAGGGCCAACGCAGACCTTCAGAATATACCATCCGCATGGATGCCCATGAAGTGGAAGACACAGCACGACACAACGGTTTTACCCTGTTACGCTCCACCTGTTTTCTCCTGAGCCGTCCGCAGCGGGCTGTCTACCTGCTGCAGCGCATCTAAGGCAACGTGCTGCAGCCCTGCCAGACAAGGCCCTCTGCCGCTACCGGCAGAGGGCTACTGCTGTCTCCTATATCTCGTGAACGTCTATGCCGCAGGCTCTGGCCACACCCGTACCGTAGGCAGGGTCAGCCTTGGTACAGTTGCGAATATGTCGCAGCTTGATCTCTCTAGGGGCATCTGCCAGATTCCGTGCCGTATTGCCAAAAAGCACCTCCTGCTGCGCGCTGCTCATCAGGCGGAAAAGCCTGCCTGGCTGTTCAAAATAATCCGCGTCATCGCAGGGGTACTCCCATCGCGCGGCGTTACCGCTGATCTTCAAAGGCGGCTCAGTAAAGTCTGGCTGCTCCTGCCAGGCCCCTTCGCTGTTGGGTTCGTAGCTTGTGTACCCGCCGTAGTTGCCGTCCACGCGCATTTGCCCGTCACGATGATAGCTGTGAAAAGGGCAGCGGGCTCTGTTAACCGGGATGAGATGATGATTGACACCCAGGCGATAGCGCTGTGCATCCCCATAGGAGAACAGACGACCCTGCAGCATCTTGTCTGGTGAAACACTGATACCGGGCACCAGATTGGCAGGGTTGAATGCTGCCTGCTCTACTTCGGCAAAATAATTTTCCGGATTACGGTTCAGCTCCAGCACGCCCACTTCCTGCAAAGGATAGTCCTGATGGTACCAGACCTTTGTCAGGTCAAAGGGATGATAGGGCAATTTTTCGGCCTCCATTTCCGGCATGATCTGCACATAGAGAGTCCAGCGCGGATAGTCACCCCGCTCTATGGCTTCATACAGATCACGCTGATGGCTGTCGCGGTCGCGGCCAATGAGCTCCTGTGCCTCGGCATCGGTAAGATTCCTGATACCCTGCTGTGTCCTGAAATGAAACTTGACCCAGAAGCGTTCATTCCGGGTATTGATGAAGCTGTAGGTATGGCTGCCAAAGCCATGCATATGACGATATGATGCCGGAATGCCCCGATCGCTCATGAGTATGGTCACCTGATGCAGGGCTTCCGGCAGCAGGCTCCAGAAATCCCAGTTATCTTTGGCACTGTGCATATGGGTACGCGGATTGCGCTTGACCACATGATTGAGATCCGGAAACTTGAGCGGATCACGCAAAAAAAAGACAGGCGTATTATTGCCGACCAGATCCCAGTTGCCCTGATCAGTGTAGAATTTCAGAGCAAAACCACGGATGTCACGTTCGGCATCAGCAGCCCCGCGCTCTCCTGCTACAGTAGAAAAACGCGCAAAGACCTCGGTTTTTTTACCCGGTTCGGCAAAAAGCGACGCTCTGGTATAGGCACTGATGTCATGCGTTACAGTAAAAACACCATATGCGCCCGAGCCCTTGGCGTGCATACGCCGTTCGGGAATGACCTCGCGGTCAAAATGGGCCAGTTTTTCCTGAAACCAGATATCCTGCATGAGCATGGGACCACGCGGCCCGGCTGTCAGGCTGTGATTGTTATTGGCTACCGGCGCACCGGCATTGGTGGTGAGTTTATGTGTTTCAGCAGATATATGCTTCTTGACCATTTGCTGTCTCCGTAATCCTCCAACCGGGATACGGAACAGCCTCCCAATCTCCCCAGCATCAAGCTATGGCAAATTTTCCCTGTTCTGTAAAGAGGGTCACGGCACAGCCACAGGCTTACGATTGAGCAGGAGTGGTTTACCCAGGCGAAGCTCATTCATGATCACAGGTACTTCTGCAGCACTGGCCTCAGTACCGCGCAGGAGCACCTGCACGAGAAACAGTTTGCCTTCACGCTGCATGCGGGTACGCAGACCACGCCCCTCCAGACGCTGACGCAGGGCATCTACGCTGTCTTCATCCCTGAAGGCGGCCACTTGAAAAACATAGTCGAACATGGTTGCAGCCTGCGGCTTCTCCAGGGTCTCCTCTGGCGATACAACCGGACCGGATGGAGAAGCCTGCCCCTGCTCGAGAGCAGCAGGTGAAACAACGGCAGGCGCCACAGCAGGAGATACATCATCTGTAGCAGACGCTTCGTCTGCTGTGCCGGTAGAGCGCAGGGCACGTGCAAAGCCCAGCTCAGATGGGGTAAGAATGGTCTGCATTTCTGAGGGCGGTGCGTTTTCCTCGGCCTTTCCCGCTGCAGCTTGTGCAACCTGGGCAGATGCCTTTTTTTCCATCAGGCGATCACTGTAGGCTCGCCCTGCCATCACCCCTCCCACATAGGCCAGTGCTATGGCCGTTACGACCAGAAAACAGGCTGCTGCCAGTGTGCCGGGCCTCAGTAACAGCCCTTCTCGTGTCGGGCTGGAGGGCGCTGCTGCCATAACTTCTCCTTGTGCTGAACTGTGCCGAACACTCTATCAACCCAGCTCTATGGCGTAAAGTCATCGACACTCTTGACAGACCTCGTACTCTGCTACACTGTGAACAGCGTGACCGCTTTCATACGGAGTTATACCATGCCCTGTCTCTGCCTGGCGCTGGCCTGCCTTTTCTGCTTCCTGACGGCAGCAGACACGGCAATGGCACAAAAAGAATCTGACATCCTGACTGTTGTCAATCAGAGCAGTCGTGATTTGCTCAACATCCGCTTCCAGAACAAAAAAGAAATTTCCTTCATTCGCCTGGACATGTCTCCCGGTGCTCAGGAAGATATCGAAAATCCCGGGATTGCGACTGAGCTGCGGGCAGACACGGGGCTCTATCTGGAAACCTTTGCCAAAGTCCCCCTCAACGCCGTGCAGCGCCTTATCTTTTGTGGCGAGCACAGCGCCTGTCTGATTCTGGAAAAATCGGGACATAAGCCTTACCATCAGCAGGGGCAACGTCTTTCCCTTTTGCCGCAGGATGGAGACAGACCCGTATGCAATCTGGAGCAGTTCAGCCCGGGGATGAGCATGCGCGACGTTTGCGCTCTTCTCTCCCCTGATCTGCCCCGCGACGATAACGAAGCACTGCTGACCGGCCTGGGCTTTGCAGGCATGACATGGGCTGCACGTCTGAGCCCGGCTCACGCCGAAACAGACAGCAGACAGCAGCCGGCCCCTGACGGCCAGAGCCTTCTGGGGCATCTGGAGCTGCGTCGCCCACTTGAGGTCAAGGACCTGCAAAAACTTTTTCTGCATCTTTACAGTCAGGGCTATACCCCCTGGCAGGCAGAGCTGCCGGGACTGGATATGGACTTCACTGAAATGGCAGATATGAATGCCGCCCGGCACAAAAGCCTTCTGGCGCAGGCACTGCGACATTTTATGGAGGTAGCAAGGGGCGAGGCCACCGTCATGCTTGCTCCGGCCACCATGCTTCCTGCTCTGGCTGATGCCGACACCCCGCAGGCAGATGTTCAGCTCTTTACCGTTACCCTGCGACAGGCTTCCCGCATATTGATAGTAGATGTGGCCGCCTATCCGGGCAATCCGCAGCCCTGACCTTTCGCTGCCGCATACTGCTGTATACAGCAGAACTACTGCCTGCCATAAAGTACCGCAACATCCCGAAGTCTACCTCTTTACCTCTTGCAGTAACGCTTTTTTTATCGTAGACTTTCCACAATCTTTTGTGTCACCAGGCACGGCGGACAGGCGCGCCGCCTCTCTGGAAACCTCTTGCAAGGAGCACACTATGCGGTATCTGTTCATTGCCCTGTTTGTCTTTGCCCTGTTCGGCGCCACGGAAATCCAGGCACAGGAAGCAAAAGGCAGTCTGTTCAAATACACACAGCCCATTGAACTGAACGATGGAACATCCAAGTTGATGCATGTGACCTTCAAGCATACGGATCACAAAGGTATCAAATGCCGCAACTGCCATCATGAAGGGTTGGACACCAACCGCTATGCCTCCTGTACCAATGAGCTTTGCCACTCTCTCAAGGGTGCGAGAGAGCGCGATACCATGAGCCTTTTCATGGCCTATCATTCTCCTGACGAGCGATCCTGTTATGGTTGCCACAGCAAGCTGGCTGCTGAAAATCCAAATTTCAGAGGCTGCCGCCCCTGTCATATGAGCCCGCAGGCCCGTATTGCTGTAGAACAGGCCAAACAGCAGGCGCAGAAGTAATTTCATTATCAGCATAAAAAAAACGCCGGGATTTTCCCGGCGTTTTTTTATGTTCATTTGGGTATTTCTCCCTGCTGCTGATCTCTGCGCAGCCAGTGCAGCAGTGTTTCCTCCCGATCCTGTTTGAGCTGTTCCAGCTCTGCTGCTTTCCATGCATAGAGCCCCTGTCCTGTTTTGGCACCAAGGTCCTGCCGTTGAACACAGTCAGCCAGCAGCGCAGACACATCTGCACGTGAGCACAGCTCTGTATTGAGATATGAAGAGATATTGTAAAAAATATCCAGGCCGCCCAGGTCAGCTGACTCCAGCGGACCAGTAGCGGCAAGGCGGCGACCAAAACTGTATCTGACAGCCATATCTACAGCTTCGGCAGAGGCTATGCCATCTTCAACAATATGCAGAGCCTCACGCAAGAGGGCGAACTGCAGCCTGTTGCCGATAAAACCCGGTGCTTCACGCTGCAGCCTGACCGGTTTCTTGCCTATCTGCTGCATGAGCTGCCAGGTACGTTCCACCACTTCAGGGGCTGTCTGACGCCCCGGCACCACCTCTACCAGAGGCAGAAGATGGGGAGGGTTCCAGAAATGCGCCACAATGAAACGCTCAGGGTTCTGCAGGTTCTGCGCGATGCGCGTGGGGCTCAGGCCAGACGTATTGGTGGCAAAGATGGCATCAGTTCTAGCTGCTTTTTCGACCCTGCCCCAGACCTCCTGCTTGACCTGCAGATCTTCGGCAATGGATTCGATGATGAAATCCGCATCCTGCACAGCTTCTTCCAGCGCTGTACAGCCCATGATGCGCCCGAGGATGGCTTCCCGCTGTTCGGGGCTGGTGAGGCCGTTCTCTTCATACATGTGCAGCGCCTGCCTGATGCTGCTGAAGCCACGCTCAAGACTGGTCTCAGACCGCCCGAACATGCGCACCTCATAGCCCTTGAGGGCAAAGAGAAAGGCCGTGCCAAAGCCCATGGTTCCTGTACCGAGATTACCGACAGTACGAATCTTCCTGCTCTCCATGCAGCCTCCCTGCTTCATATGACAGTACTCAAAATATTCCGGGCCTCACTGGACTCTGGACCTGACACCATAGGGACGAATCCATGACAGGCCTTCGGCAGTACCTGCTGCCGGCATATATTCACATCCCACAACCTCTCTGTAGCCCAGCTGATCCAGAAGGGCCAGCAGATAGGGATAGTACAGCTCACCCAGATCCGGCTCATGCCGCTCTGGTACACCGGCCAATTGGCAGTGGCCAATGAGGGGGAAAAATTTCTGCAACCGGCCAGCTACATTGCCCTGCTCCATCTGGCAATGGAAAAAGTCGAATTGCAGACGCACATTGGGCATGGCCAGAACAGCCATATACTCTGCAGCCTGTTCCTGATAACGAAGAAAATACTGTGGCATACTGTAGTGGTTGATGGGCTCCAGGCAGATCTCCAATCCTTCTT
Organism: Desulfovibrio sp.; assembly: GCA_017396005.1. Classification (GTDB taxonomy): domain Bacteria; phylum Desulfobacterota; class Desulfovibrionia; order Desulfovibrionales; family Desulfovibrionaceae; genus Desulfovibrio. The sequence continues at coordinate 20,753 of JAFQNG010000026.1, read as the reverse complement.
CGCTGCAACGCTGTGCGGCACGGCGTATATTCTTCAGATACAGGGTCTGAGCCGTGGCCCGGGGCACAGTATCAGCCCGGTTACCTGCCATGACATGCAGCCTGGGGCAGCCCAGAGCCCTGGCATAGCGGATGGCGGTCTCCACAGAGGTGTCAAAATCCTTTTCCCGTCCCGGAAGGCAGGCGAGCCCCCGCTCACCGGCTGCCCAGTCACCAGGCGGCAGGTTGAAGAGCGCCTGCCGGAGATTGTTTTTTTCCAGCAAATGCGCCAGCTCTTCCGCTTCGTAGTCATAGGGGAAAAGGTATTCTACCCACTGAAAGCCCTGATCCGCAGCGGCGCTGAAGCGGTCCCTGAAGGGCAGCTCGGTAAACATCATACTCAGATTGGCAGCAAAAACAGGCATGCATTCTCCTTACGGTATTTCCTTTGAAGACGTCCCAGCCACGCTTTGCACGAAACCACACTTTTTTTCTAGCGAAATTTTGCACGAAACTCCACATTTTTGTCTTTCGCTATACCACATAAGACAGACGCCAATGAAGACTGAACTGATGACACGGCTGCCCGAATCTGAACGCCACATCGTAAGCGGCTAAATCTCTAAAAAAAGGCAAGGGGCCAATCCCCTTGCCTTTACAGCTTATTTCAAATCCTTGCAGCAGAGTAATCCTCTGTCTTTGTTTTTACCATAGCGCTCCCGGGTTATTGGTTTTCCCCTCCGCCGCAGGTAAACCCTGCGGCCTGTGCCTCTGCCGTACAGCTATTCAAACCAGTCAGAAAAGTTTTTACCCACATCTTCCGCTACACATCCCTCCGCTACAGGTTAGCCGCCGATGAGCTGCATGGCCATCTGCGGCAGAGAGTTGGCCTGCGAGAGCATGGCCACGGCAGACTGGGTCAAAATCTGGTTACGCACGAATTCTGTCATTTCCGTGGCCACATCTACGTCAGAAATACGGGATTCTGCGGCCTGCAGGTTTTCTGCCTGCACATTCAGATTGGTGATGGTATTTTCCAGCCGGTTCTGCATGGCACCCAGATGCGCGCGTATCTTGTCCTTCTCCACGATGGCATTGTTGATGGCATCAAGAGCCATCTGAGCGTCTTCCTGGGTTTGGATCGTCATACCAGCGTAGTCATATTTTTCCGTATCTGCCCAAGCTTTTTTGAGGGCTCCTTCACGCACCTTTTGCAGGATAACATTTACTGCAGCTTCATTATCGCCGGTAACGTCAGGTAAACCAAGATCCGCGGCATCATCAAGCGCGCCATTTGCATTATCTAGCGGACTATAAGTAGGATCTCCTCCATTAGCATATCTTTGCATTGCATTCCGACCAATAGCATATTGTATTCTCTGCTTTTCTCTATCAGAAAGAGCATTATATTCTGCATCCTCATCTGCAGTCCATATTGCCTTATTCTGAGGAAGTGGTATTGAATAACCTGCACCATCAGCACCTATATGTTCCCAGCTTGCAGCAAGTTGGTCACCATTATCTGTTCCATTTAATAATGAAACTGTCGCAAGCTTATCACTAAAATCACTTATAATTAAACTCATATTATTTTTAACTATAGCAATATTATCAGCATTCTTCGTACTACCTGGACTATTTATATGAGTAGGCTCAATTGGTAACGCATCAAGCTCTGCTTTCAAATGTTCCGCAAAAGACGCCACTATACGCGAATGTACATCACTCCAGGTCGAGGCGCTGCCGATGCTGAAGCCTTCAGCCGTACATTCGCCGATCTTGATATAGTAATAGTCTTCCATGGAGGAGTTGCCGGAGCCGAAGTGTATTTTGAGCTTGCCTTCGGAGATCAGGCCGCTGCCATCATGTTTGTCGGACGAAAGATTGCCATTGAGCAGATGGATACCGTTGAAGTCTGTAGCGTGGGCGATACGGGTGATTTCCGAAGCCATGGCCTGGTATTCGGATTCGATCATCAAGCGCTGGGTAGAATCATAGGTGCCTGTGGCGGCCTGTTCGGCCAGTTCCTTCAGGCGGATGAGCTTTTCGTCAATGACACCCAAGGCACCGTCAGCGGTCTGGATGAGAGAGATGGCGTCATTGGCATTGCGTGCACCCTGCTGCAGGGCCGCAATGTCTGCCCGCTGCAGTTCGCGGATGGCAAGACCGGCAGCATCGTCCGCAGCCGAGTTGATACGCAGGCCGGATGAAAGGCGCTGCGTGGACTGGGCCAGACGCCCGTAATGGCCGTTCAGAGTCCTGGCCGTATTGGCTGCCATCATATTGTTATTAATAACCAGTGACATATATCTCCTCCGGAAATATCGTTTTCAGTACACTTTTTAAAGCAAAAATGATGCTATAGTATTATTTTATAAATATTTCATATACTTAAATAGATAATATGCAAATTTTTCCTACTGACAGTCTATAAATGTCATCGAATTGACAACTGAAACAGCTTTCCCTAAAAAATCGAAGTATTCTCATGAGTTAAGAAAGCGCAAGGAAGACTTGGAAAGGTAGGAGAGATTCAGAATGTCCAGCATGTCAGCAGAAAAACGTCTGGGGCTGAAGCTCCGCGCGCTTCGCAAACAGAGACGGCTCACTCAGGAAGAAGTTGCCGAGCTTTCAGGATTTTCCATCCAGCATGTTGGGGATATTGAGAGGGGGCAGGCAAACCCGACCCTAGCCTGCCTGGTCAAACTGGCTGAAGTGATGGATCTCAGCCTGCCGGAACTGTTCACGGGAGAAGAGGTAACAGAACCGGACATTGCGGAAATGCGGCTTGCCTTGATCGCCTTTGCCAGCTCTGCCAGCAAGAAACAGCTGGCTATCATGTATGCGCTGTACCGGGGGTTACGGTAGCGCCCCCGATACACTCACAAGCGATACAGTATGACGATCAGCCCCGGGCTGCCCAGAAGACCACGCACAGCACAATCCCCAGACTTCCCAGTAAAAGCAGCAAGGCACTACGTACACGCAAAGAGAGCACTGCACCAAGGAGAGATGCCCCAATGAGCATATACCAGTGCAGGCCTTCCAACTGCGGCAGCAGCTGTGCACCCTGCAGGCTCATCGTCAACAGAAAGAGGGCTACATAACTCAGACTGTAGAGTATAAAGTGGCAGACGGCCCGTTCGCATACCACACGCCAGACAGCCCTGCCGGGCGAGAGTGCAGCCTCATTGCCGGCACAGTACTGCTCGACAGCGGCCAGCAGACGGTTCTGCCGCATACGGAAAAAACGCTCCAGCCAGGCAGCGGCATAGGCAGCCAGCAGTGCACAGATAAGGGGGATAAGCAGAGGACCGGGCTGATCCAGGCCCAGATGGCAGGCCAGGGGGAAAAGCAGCAAAAAGCTCAGACCGCCAAAGGGGGCAACAATGGCCCCCAGCTCCAGCACATCAAGCCAGAGCAGCTCCAACACCATGCCGAGAGCAAGGGCCAGCGGCCATTGCGAGGTCAGGCTGCCAGCCAGCAAAGCCAGAAAAAGCGGCCTATCCACAAGGCCTATGATGCAGGAAGAACGTAGGGCCCCCAGCAGGGTAAAAAAAAAGCGTATGGCAGACCGCTGTAAACAAGATCAGAGAAGATGCTCATACGCGCCCCGCAGTTTTTCGCCCGGCACACATCGAAAATCGAACTGCACCATCTTGAGCCGCATATTGCGCAGATCCTCCCTGTCCTGCTCCGAAAGCGCCACATGCGGCAGAACCTGCAGCTTATCAGGCCCGTAGTGCAGATTGCCCATATTAAGCACCGGTATGGGGACACCTCCCTCACAGGCCCGCCGGGCGTCCTGGCAGGTGGCGAAAAGCACGAGACAGTGTTCGCCACATTTGCGTAATGTCTCACGCAGGACCGCCAGCCGCACAAAATGCATCTGTATGCGCTGCGGCACCGCCAGACTGATTATCTGCTGTCGCAGGATGTCCGCGGCCAGATCGTCATTGGCCACTATCAGATGCCGGGCGCCGGTATAGGGCAGCCATGATTCGATGACCTGCCCGTGCACGAGTCGATTATCCACACGAAACCACATGACCTATCCTTCTGCCTTGTCACGACTCTTGCGCAGCATCTTCCCGGCGACAACGATACCCCGGGTACCAGCCTCTCCGGCCAGGGAGGCCAGATCCTCGAGTTTCTTATCACGGGATGTAAAAACCTTGAGCAACATGGGCAAATTGACGCCCGTCACTACCTCCACCTTATGACTGCCCAAAAGAGAAAGCGCCAGATTGGTGGGAGTGCCTCCGAACATGTCTGTCAGAATGATGACGCCGGCCCCCTTGTCCAGGCGTTGTGCGGCGTCTTCAAGGCGACGAACAGTCTCGGAAACTTCATGAGCAACATCCACACTGATGGAGCTGCAGTCGCTCAACGGCCCAAGAATAAATTCTGCCGTACGCAGCATGGCAGAGCCGTAATCCGCGTGAGAAACGAGGATTATCCCTACCTGCCCGACATTCTCCTCATCTGTCATGGTACCCCCTGCATAACGGCGCGTCAGCCGAGTTCAAGATGACGGTGCTCCAGCGCCGCCGGATAGTCAGCCTGCTGCAAGGCCTGCACCAGATCTTCAGCCATGGCTACGGAGCGGTGTCGGCCACCAGTGCAACCTACTGCGATGGTGACTCTGTACCTTCCCTCCGCTTCCATCTGAGGCAGCATGAAGAGAAGCAGATCCAGCAGTTTTTTCCGAAACTCCTCAGCCTCGGGCGTGGCAAAAACATAGTCATGCACAGCTCTGTCTCTGCCGGAAAAAGGCCGTAATTCTTCCTGAAAATAAGGATTGGGCAAAAAACGCAGATCGAATGTCATATCGGCTTCACGTGGCACACCGTATTTAAAGCCAAAGGAAATGACATTGACACGGATGGCCCGCAATCTGCCGGCTTTATCACCCCAGCGTTTCTGTATGGAGCGGCGCAGATCATGTATGGAGAAGTGCGACGTATCAACAACCAGATCTGCCATCTCACGCAGGGGCTGCAGCCGCTCCCGCTCTGCCAGCAGGGCCGCCTCAAGGCCCATACCTTCCCGCTCCAGCGGATGCGGCCGCCGCGTCGTGGCATAGCGGCGCATCAGTTCATCACTGCCCGCCTCAAGAAAAAGCAGCAGAGGCCGCCTTCCCTGCCCTGACAAAAGCGCAAGCGCATCGCTGATTTCTTCCAGAAAGCCGTTCTGCCTGAGGTCCATGCCAAGGGCAATACCAGCGAAGTGACTCATGGAAGGCAGACGCATCATAGCCGCCATTTCAGGCGCCAGACTGGCTGGCAGACCGTCTACAGTAAAATAGTGCAGGTCTTCAAAAACGCGTAAAGCCGTACTCTTACCGGCCCCGGAAAGGCCGCTGATAATACAGACCGGCCCCATGCGGCCGGCATCGGCTCCCTTGAGGTCAGATTCTCCACTCATAGCACACAAACTGATTGCTGCCGGAGCACACTCCGGCAGCGTGACGATTACAGAACAGGATCTATCAGGCCATAACCACCGGCACGCCGACGGTACAGCACATTAACACGATTGCTTTCCTCATTGAGAAATACCAGAAACTCGCTGCCAATATTTTCAAGCTGCATGACAGCCTCGTCAAGGTGCAGTGGCTTTGGCGAAAAACGCTCTGTCCCCACCACTGTCTGAGCCTCTTCAGGTTCGGCTTCCAGGTTGTAGGTAAAAACATCCACCTGGGCATTACGAGCCTGCCGACGCTGCTCCTTGACACGCGAGACCTGCCGCTTGATCTGCGCCTCCACCTTATCGCTGACAAGATCAATGGCGGCATACATATCAGCAGTCTGTTCTGTAGCGTTGATGTGCAGACCTTCACCGCTGACAGTCACTTCACAGCGATGGCGAAACTTGTCTACTGTCAGCACCACGCTGACTTCAAGTCCGGCGGCCTTGCCGTAAAAACGCCCCAGCTTTTCCATACGGCGACGGGCATACTTCTTCAGATGATCGGAGGCATCAAAATTCTTGAAAGCAAAAGCGATGTTCATACGTTCCTCCTGGGGTTACAGGGAATGAGCAGTGCTAAAAATGAGCCCTGCGCCGTGACGAGGAGGGAATATCCAGCGCTGTGCGGTATTTGGCAACCGTACGACGGGCTATGTTTACTTTCAGGCTCTCTTTGAGCATCTCCGCGATACGTTCGTCACTCAGCGGCGCTTTGACGTCTTCTTCAGAAATATATTTTTTAATCAGAGCCTTGACGCTTTCAGACCCCACCTGGCTGCCATCATCAAGCCCCAGCCCACTGTTGAAGAAGAACTTCAGTTCAAAAATACCGTGAGGCGTAGCCGCATACTTGCTGGTGGTGATACGGCTGACAGTAGATTCGTGCATGCCTATGTCATCGGCAATCTCTTTGAGTATCAGAGGAGCCAACCTGGTGACACCATACTCGAAGAAAGGCTTCTGATGACGGACAATGCTTTCCATGACCCTGTACAGCGTGCGCTGACGCTGGTAAAGACTTTTGATCAGCCACGACGCCGAACGTATCTTTTCAGCACAATATTCTTTTTCCTGCTCGGAACCCTGCTCCATATCCAGCTGAGAAAGAGCTGAAAGCTGCAGCTGCGGCAGTCCATCCTCATTGAGCAGGATCACAAAGTCATCGCCAACCTTATACACAAAGACATCGGGACTGACATAGGATGGCTCTTCACTGCCAAAGCTTGCACCCGGTAAGGGGTCCAGACTCTGAATGATGTCGAGGTATTCCCTGAGCTCTTCCATATCGAGATGAAACTTGCGCAACAGGGGTTTGTAACGCCTGGCTTCCAGATCTTCCAGATGGATCTGGACAAGTTCCAGCAGAATGGGGTCACGGTCGTATCTGAGGCTTTTCAACTGAATAAGAAGACATTCGCGCGCATCGCGGGCCGCCACACCTACGGGGTCGAAAAGCTGCACCCGCTCCAGCACAAAGCGTACCTCATCCATGTCGGCTTCAGCCAGTGCAGCAATTTCTTCCAGCGTTGCCTGAAGATAGCCTGACGGGCCAAGATTGCCGATGATGATCTCGCCTATGCTTTTTTGCTGTTCGTTCAGGGTCGAGAGGCGCAGCTGCCAGAGCAGATGGCCTTCCAGCGACGGCTTGGCAGAATAGCGGGCCTCAAGGGGAGAAAGCTCATCCGCGCTCTCAAACTCCCGTGCCTGCACCTGGCGTGGCGTACTGGCAAACTCGCCAAGGTAGTCTTCCCACGAGGCATCTCTGGCAAGCTCTCTGTCATACACCCCCTCTTCCACAGCGTCCCGCCGTTCTGCAGGGGCGGTATCAGCAGGTTCATCCACCGACGCTTCTTCAAGAAAGGGATTTTCCAGCAACTCCTGCTGCACGGTCTCAAGCAGTTCAACGCGGGAAAGCTGCAGCAATTTAATAGCCTGCTGCAGCTGTGGCGTCATGATCAGCTGCTGCGCCAACTTGAGTTGTTGCCGGAGTTCCAGAGCCATAAGATACGTCTTTCCGTTTTCCAGGTTTCTTTACGATTTCAAGAAATGTGCCACAAGCTGAACCATTATGCAAGAGCCGCTGTCTGCCGCACCTGACAGCCATGAAAAAAGGGGAGGCTTGCGGCCTCCCCGATATCTGCCCTGCAGGGCGTGTCAGATCCTTGCCTGCTGCTTGGCCGCCTTGATGAACTCACGGAAAAGCGGGTGCGCCGACATGGGGCGGGACTTGAACTCAGGGTGGAACTGACATCCCAAAAACCAGGGATGATCCGGCAGCTCAATGATCTCTACCAGAGAATCGTCGGGGGCAGTGCCGCTGAAGAGCATACCCTTTTCCCCCAGGGTTTTTCGATACGCATCGTTGAACTCATAGCGATGCCTGTGCCGTTCTTCCACCTGGTTCTGCTGATAGGCTGTATAGGCCCTGGTCTCAGGCAGGATGCGACACGGGTATGCCCCTAGACGCATGGTACCGCCTTTATCACTTTCGGCGTCACGGGTCTCAACATTTTTGGTACGGAAGTCAAACCATTCTGTCATCAGATAGATAACCTTGTGTTCGCTCTTCGGATCAAATTCTTCAGAGTTGGCGTCTTCAAGGCCTGCCACATGACGCGCAAATTCGATGACAGCACATTGCATGCCCAGGCAGATACCAAAGAAAGGCACCCTCTGCTCCCGGGCGTAGCGAATGGCGGCTATCTTGCCTTCAACCCCCCGGTATCCAAAACCTCCCGGCACCAGAATCCCATCACAGCCAACAAAAGTGGCTGCCGCATTTGATGAGTCCACTGTCTCAGAATTGACGTAACGCAGTTCAACCTCAACCCTGTTGGCAATACCGCCATGCACCAGGGCCTCATGCAGACTTTTGTAGGCTTCTTTCAAGTCCACATACTTGCCTACTATCGCTATGGTCACCTTGCCTTGCGGGTTGGAGGAATCGTGAACAAGCTTTTCCCAGGATTCCAGGTGGGCATTACGCGCAGGCAGACGCAGCATGATGGCCACCTTCTGGTCAAAACCTTCTTCATAGAACTTCAGGGGCACTTCATAGATATTGCTCACATCCACGGAAGAGAAAACCGCATCTTCATCCACATTGCAGAACAGGGCTATTTTTTTGCGCATCTCCAGCGGAATGCTCTGTTCACAACGGCAAAGGATAATATCGGGCTGTATACCGATGGAAAGCAGCTCCTTGACACTGTGCTGTGTAGGTTTTGTTTTATGCTCGCCGGCACAACGCAGATAGGGGACGAGCGTCAGATGAATGTTCAGACAGTTGTCACGGCCAATCTCCGAACGGAGCTGGCGAATGGCCTCAAGAAAGGGCAAGCCCTCAATATCACCTACAGTTCCACCTATCTCTATGATGGCAACATCGGGTGCGCTGTCGCCATCGGCCAATGACAATACTGTACGCTTGATCTCATCAGTGATATGCGGGATGACCTGAACCGTAGCCCCCAGGTAATCGCCATGCCGCTCTTTGGCGATGACCTGATTGTAGATGGCACCAGAAGTAGTGTTGTTTTTGCGTGACATGGGCACATTGAGATAGCGTTCATAATGCCCCAGATCCAGATCGGTTTCTGCCCCGTCATCCGTCACAAAGACCTCTCCATGCTGAAAAGGATTCATGGTACCGGGGTCGACGTTGATATAAGGGTCAAGCTTCTGGATGGTTACCGTCAGGCCACGTGTCTGCAGGAGAGCGCCAAGGGATGCGGCTGCCAGCCCTTTGCCCAGTGAAGACAACACCCCACCTGTAACAAAAATAAACTTTGTTTTCATGCTTACCCCTTATTGATGACGAAAGCGCTTCAGGCTCATTGGCAGAATATACCTGATACCGACAGCGTTTGTACAACCGTAAAAGATTATCTCAAAACGTTTTTTTTGGCTAGCATTGACTATACTCCATAAGCTCAGTACAATATTTTCTCTTTTTTATGCGCCCTGCACTACCGCACATAAGTGGCCTTGAAAGGGCGCGCTGGCACATAAGGGCCGTATTTTCAAGGGGGCTTCTCCAGCATGGCAGTGGTCAATACTCTGGTCATCACGGGTTACGGCACAAACTCTCACCTCGAAACAGCACATACTGCCCGACTGGCAGGTTCAGACAAGGCTGATATTGTCCATTTTTCAGATATAGTCGCAGGCAGAGCCCGCCTGGAGGATTACCATTTTCTCATTTTCCCCGGCGGTTTCCTGGACGGAGATGATCTCGGCGCTGCCCAGGCAGCGGCCATGCGCTGGCGTCACCTGAAAGACAGCAGTGGCGTTCTTCTGCAGGACAGGCTGAAGGCTTTTCTCGACGATGGCAAGCTGGTTTTGGGCATCTGTAACGGCTTTCAGCTGCTGATCAAACTGGGTGTGCTGCCCTCGCTGGACGGTCTGCGCTTTGAACGTCAAGCTTCACTGGGGCACAATGATTCAGCACGTTTTGAAGACAGATGGGTGCATCTTCTGCCCAACCCCTGCAGCCCCTGCGTCTTTACCAAAGATCTGCCCATGCTGGCCATGCCGGTACGCCATGGTGAGGGCAAGCTCATCCCCCGTGATGCCGAATGCCTGCAGCGCATTGAAGCTGGACAGCATATAGCCCTGCAATATGCAGACCCGACCAGCGGGAAGGCGACGCAGGAATATCCGCTTAACCCCAACGGTTCCCCCCTGGCCATAGCAGGCCTTACTGACACTACTGGTCATGTACTGGGGCTGATGCCGCATCCCGAGGCTTTTCACCATGTAACCAACCATCCTGCCTGGACCAGAGGGGAGCTCGACCCCCCGGGTACACTTCTTTTTGCCAATGCTGTACGCTATCTGCGTGACCGGTAAAAAGTAGAGAACGGTTCTTTTTTCAGGGCGCTTTCTCTGCCGCGACGCAAGAAAGCGCCCTTCATGATGCAAGGCAAATGTATGCAACTTGTTGAAATTATTAAAACCATAGAAGAGATTGCCCCACCGGCCGCACAAGCCTCCTGGGACTGCTCTGGCCTTCAGGTCGCCGCCCATCGCGATTGTGTCACACGGCTGGCTGTCTGCCTTGACCCAACGCCTGGCTCAGTCGATCAGGCTCTCGCCAGAGGAGCCCAGTGCATCCTGAGCCATCACCCGCTCTCGCTGAAGCCCACCCTGCCCAGACAGCTGGATGCCTGGCATGAGGTACTGCGCCTTCTGCTGACGGCCGATGTTCCTCTCTATGCCGCACATACCTCGCTTGATGTCAATGCTGACGGCCCTGCAGGATGGCTGGCCCAAGAACTGGCCCTGCAAGATCTGTGTGTGCTTGAGCCCGTGGCGTTCAATCTGGCAGGCAGCGCCGCAGTAAAGCTCGGCTATGGCCTTGCGGGCAATCTCCCCGCGCCTGTGACGTTTCTGGATCTGGCCTCCAGGCTGGCCCCCTTCGTCGACCTGCGTACAGCTACCCTGAGCGGTCCAATGCCCTCTGCCATCAAACGCATCGCCTACTGCACAGGCTCGGGCTCATCACTGCTTGAAGAGGCGAAAAAAGCTGGAGCGGATATTTTCATCACAGGAGACGTCAAATACCATACGGCGCTGGAGACAGACATCCCTCTTCTGGATGCAGGTCATCACAGCCTGGAAGAAGAAATGATGCGTCGCCTGGCTACCCTGCTGGCGGTACGGCTTGCCCCCCTCGACGTCTTTTTTGTAGCTTCGGCCTCGCCGATGCGTCCTGTTGTTCTGCCCTGAGTTCTGGAGGTCATTATGAGCAGCGCTGTCTATCTGGAGCAAATTAAGCAGCTTGTGGAGCTGCAACGAGTAGATGATGAGATTTTTGCTGTCCGGCAGGAGCTGGACCGTGCCCCGCGTGAACTGGAAGAGCTGGAAAAACGCTTTACCTCCATGGATGCCCAACGCAATCGTATCCTGGATAAGCTCTCGCACCTGCAGGACCAGCAGAAACGCCTTTCCCTGGAGATCGATGATGACTCTGCCAGGATCAAAAAAAGCCGCAACAAGCTTATGCAGGTAGGCAATACGCGCGAATATCAGGCCATGATGCGCGAGATGGACAGCATGGAAAAATCCAATCGCTCCAGAGAAGAAGAAAAAATGACTCTCCTGGAGGAATTGCGCCTGCAAAACGAAGCCCTTGCTGAAGTGGACGAAAATCACTCCGCGCTCAGGGCTGAGATGGAAGTCAGACGCGAAGGCCTTGAGCTGAAACTGCAGAAGTCCAAGGATACGCTGGACGCCCTGAGCCACAAACGCACCAGTGTCAGCAAGGGAATATCGCAGCCGGTATTCATGCGGTATGAATTCATCCGTGTGCGCCTGGAGCATCCGGTCATTGTCGCTGTCAAGGATGGCATATGTTCCGGCTGCAATATTGCCATACCGCCGCAGTCATTCATCGAGCTGCAGCGGGGCCAGCAAATTCTGAGCTGCCCCAACTGTCAGCGGCTTATCTTCTGGTGTGAGCATTTCAGCGATCCACAGGCCAGGCCAGCCATGACCGCAGTGACGGAACAGGCCGAAGACATGCAACTGTCAGAACAGAACGAAGACTAGTTTTTGTCGTATATTTGCGGGAGTCGGACAGACCGTCGCCGCAGGCTTCAGCCTGGGGAGGAAAGTCCGGGCTCCACAGGGCAGGACGCTGGGTAACACCCAGAAGGGGTGACTCTTGGACAGCGCCACAGAAAGCAGACCGCCCCGTACTCCTGAGGAGTGCGGGGTAAGGGTGAAACGGTGGGGTAAGAGCCCACCAGATGCCGCGGTGACGCGGCGTGCTCGGCATACCCCGTCTGGAGCAAGACCAAATAGGGAAGGCAGCTGGCCCGGCTCATGCCTTCCGGGTAGGTCGCTTGAGAGCACGGGAAACTGTGTTCCTAGAGGAATGACGGTCACGCGCAGGCAGCTGCGTGACAGAACCCGGCTTATCGTCCGGCTCCCGCATACGGCATTATGGCTATGACAGCTTCACATGACGAAACCTGGGCAGTAATCCTGGCCGCAGGCAGTGGCAGCCGCATTGCTCAGGCTGCAGGTGGCAGGGCTAAACAGTTCCTGCCCTGGCAGGGTGTACCTCTCTACTGGCATTCGGCGCTGGCCATGCTCCGCAGCAATGTTGTACATGGTCTTGTCTTTGTTTTCCCCGAAAGACAGCTGCATCGCGAAACGGAACGACTGCGCGCACTCACGCGTGAGTATGACCTGACTCTGCCCTGGCTTGCAGTAATGGGAGGGGCTTTGCGACAAGACTCTGTACGCCAGGGTCTCGCTGCTCTGCCGTCTATGGTACAGTATGTACTGGTGCATGATGCTGCTCGTCCCTTTGCAACTCCAGGGCTCATACGACGTGTACGCGCAGCCCTGGGCAGAGGTGTGGAGGCAGTCATTCCCGGACTGCCGGTGAACGACACCATCAAACTGGTGGAAGACGGCATGGTCAGAGAGACCCTGCCTCGTGAGAAGCTGGCTGCCATACAGACGCCACAGGCTTTCGACCTGACAAGCTTACGCCAGGCTCATGCAGCAGCCCAAGAAAACAAACTGCTGGTTACTGATGATGCGGCCATGCTGGAAAACCTTGGAAAAAATGTCCTTGTGGTGACAGGGGAAAGGGGTAACGTGAAAATAACCAATCCCGAAGACCTGGCCCTCTTGAGCAGCGTCACCATGCCTCGTCTTTGTGTGGGCATGGGCTATGATGTGCATCGCTATGGACCGGGCCGGCCCATGAAACTTGGTGGAGTTTCCATCCCCGGTGGCCCGGAGGTAACAGCTCATTCTGACGGGGATGTGCTCCTGCATGCCCTCATGGACGCCATGCTCGGCTGTGCTGGCCTTGGCGACATCGGCCAGCATTTTCCCGACAATGCAGAGGCGTATGACAATATCTCTTCTGCGGTTCTGCTGGATCAGGTACACGACATGCTGCATTCGGCCCATGTACGCATCTGCCATGTGGATATGACCATAGTGGCACAAAAACCGCGCCTCTCCCCCTGGCGGGACGAGATATGCAAAAATGTGGCCCGACTGCTTCAGCTGGACAGGAGACAGGTCAACCTCAAGGCTACTACTGAAGAAAACATGGGCTTTACCGGACGGGTAGAAGGCATCAAGGCCTATGCCATAGTCAGTGCTCTCTGCCATCTGCCCCAGCTCTCCGATACTGACAAGGAAGACGCATGAATACCGAGTGTTATCGCCCCTGGTTCGCCCATTATGAAGATTATGTACCGCGTGTGACCAATATCTGGCAGAAACCGCTCTACAGCCTGTTGGACGAAGCCGCCGAATCCTACCCGCAGCGCAAAGCCGTTATCTTTCAAAACACAAGCATTACCTACCGCGCCCTGCGTGAGAAGGCTGAGTTTTTTGCCGGTGCCCTGCGTCGTATGGGCGTCAAGCCGGGTGAACGCATTGCCATCATGCTGCCCAATCTGCCGCAGACCGTCATAGCGTTCTGGGGAGCTATCAAGGCCGGGGCCGTGGTGGTCATGACCAATCCTCTCTATATGGAAAAGGAGCTGCTGCAGAATATGCGCGACTCCGGCGCAGAGCATATGATACTGCTTGATCTGCTCTGGCCGCGTGTTGCTGCCCTGCGCGACCGCCTGCCATTGCGCAACTTTATCGTCACAGGGGTGGAAGACGGCCTTTCTTTCCCACTCAACTGGCTCTATCGCTTCAAAAAAAGCCGTTCAGCCAGCCCAGCCATCCCCTATGACAACAAAAATGTCTTTGCCTGGAAACATTTCTGCAGGGGCGCACAGCGCCATGCCGAACCCATTGCCGACCCGGTCAATACACCGGTCATGCTGCAGTATACCGGGGGCACCACAGGTCTGCCCAAGGGTGTTGTGCTGAGTCATGCCAACCTGGGTACCAACTGCCGACAGGTACTGGATATCATTAATATCACTGCCGAAAGCCATCATACCTTTTTGTCACTTCTGCCCTTTTTTCATGTCTATGGCCTGAGTCTCGGCTTGCTTATTCCTGTCTATCTGGCAGGTACCACTCTGCCGCTGCCGCGCTATGTGCCGCAAGATGTACTGCGCATCATCCCCAAATATAAGGTTACTATCTTTCCGGGTGCACCTTCAGTCTATATCTCACTCTTACAGCAGAAAGACCTGCCCCGTTACGACCTGACCAGCATACAGATATGTGTATCCGGCTCGGCCCCTTTGCCGCGCGAGATCTTCCGCCGCTTCCAGGAAGTGACCGGCGCAGCAATACTGGAAGGCTACGGCCTCACCGAAGCCTCACCCATCACCCATCTGAACCCTCTGGGACGTCAGGGGCAGAAAGAAAACTCCATTGGCATGCCAGCATCTGGTACAGATGCGCGTATTGTGGACATGGAAGGCGGCTCCCTCACACTGCCACCCGGCAAGATGGGCGAGCTGATCATACGAGGCCCGCAGGTCATGAGTGGTTACTGGCGCAAGCCCGATGAAACGGCCAGTGCCCTGCGCAATGGCTGGCTCTATACGGGCGACCTGGCTACCATGGACGAAGACGGCTATTTTTATATAGTCGATCGCAAGAAGGATATGGTGCTGGTGGGCGGCTACAATGTCTATCCGCGTGAAGTAGATGAAGTACTGCTGGAGCACCCCAAGGTGCTGGAAGCCGTCAGCGTGGGTATCAATGATGGTATACGCGGTGAAGTACTTAAGGCCTATGTAGTGCCCAGGGAAGGAGAAGAACTGACCAAGGCTGAAGTCATCGCCTGGTGTCGCAGCAAGCTGGCATCCTACAAGGTGCCACGTCTTGTGGAATTTCGTGCTGAGCTGCCCAAAACCATTGTGGGCAAGATCCTGCGCCGTGCCCTGCGCGAAGAAGAAGAGCGTAAAAGCGACAAACGACGCAGGCATATGAGCAAAAAAACAGATCAGACACAGGCTGAGGTGGAGCAGCCTGCAGACAAGGATCAGGCCTGATGCGTCTTTTGCTGCAGCGGGTACGTTCGGCCTCTGTCACGGTAGCAGGCAGGACAGCAGGTGCCATTGGTCCGGGCCTCATGGTTCTGGTGGCCTTCGGGCAGGAAGATGGCCCACAAATACGGCAAAGCCCTGCCTTTGCCGGAATGGCCCGCAAGCTTCTGGACATGCGCCTTTTTCCTGCCCCGGCAGACCATGGTGCTGCGGGTGGGGGATCATCCTTCCAGCTGTCTGTCAAGGATTTCGGCGGTGAACTATTACTGGTGCCACAGTTTACCCTCTATGCCGACTGTCGCAAGGGCCGACGCCCATCTTTCAGTCATGCGGGTGACCCTGCATGGGCTGCGGACGCTTTTGCTGCTTTCGTCAGCCTTGTTGACGAGGCCTTGCCTCGAGGCGTATCATCAGGCGTGTTCGGCGCTGATATGGACGTGCACCTCTGTAACTGGGGACCAGTGACTATCTGGCTGGATTCGGAACGGCTTTTCCCCCTCGAACGCAGGGGATGAAAGCAGCAGGAGGAGAAAAGGTGTTTACTGTCACAGCTGAAGATGGCGACCACTATTCTGTCCTGCGGGTGTCCGGCGAAGTTGGCCTGGCCGATGCCGTAGAGTTCACACGTCAGATGCAGGAGCAGCTGACAGCTCACAAGGCCCCGCAATATTTGCTTGATCTTAACGAAGTCTCACGTATGGACAAGGCCGGCTTGGGGGTTCTTGTCAGTCTCAGTACCCGTTTGCAGGGCAGTGGCCGCCGTTTTGTTCTGCTCTGCCCCAGCCCTCGCGTTACCGCCTTGCTGACGCATGCCCAGATCGAAAGTTTTTTCCCCACCTGCGAGAGTGAAGCCGAGCTGAAACGCTTTGGTAAAAACGCAGCCAAATAGCCAGGTAACTGTCAAAGGCAGGTATGGAACAGCTTTTCAGTCATAGCGAGATACCATCGTGCAATACTATCTTCGCCACTACTTTGACCCGGATTTTGATCACCTGCGAGCCAGACCCGCTGAAACAGAAAACTCTGACCTTTACAGCCTGGGCTATGTGCAAAACGTCATTGCCGGGCAGTTACTGGCCGAGATCATCCCCCTGGCCGAAGCCGGCCCCAGGCCGGACCATCGCTTCATCCTCGACAGCCCGGATCTCCCGGCAGGGGCCAATACCCGCATAGAGCCGGCTTTTCCCCGCTACCTGCTGGCTGACGCCAATGGCTATGTTTTCTACTATCAGGGGAAAATTACGGTCAAGGGTCTCCTCAACGTACGGCAGGACGTCAGTTTTCATACGGGCAATGTCTTCTTTGTAGGCGATATGGCCGTACACGGCTCCGTACGCGCTGGCTTTTCTGTGCAGGCCAACAATCTGCGCATCAGAGAAATGGTGGAAGGTGGCGTAGCCCGCTCCCGTCGTGACCTCATGGTAGAGGGCGGCGCTCGCGGTGGTGCCAGTCAGAACTGTCTTCTGGACTCCGGCGACAGGCTTCTGGCTGCCTTTCTGGAAAAGGTGGAGGCCCGCTCCAAAGGCAATATGGTTATCGACAAGTACTGTCTTTACAGTACAGTCTATGCCGGGGCCAATCTTGTTGTACGAGAACAGCTGTACGGCAGTACGGTCAATGCCCTTGGCAGTGTTTATGTGGGTGGTCAGGTGGGCAATAGAGCAGGCATACCTACCAAGATATTTCTTGGTTATGACCCCATGCGTATCCGCACACTGGAAAAAATTGAAGAGGCCATTGCAGACCTCTCGCAAAGTGTCACCCATCTCAAGGCAGTGGCCGGGCATCTGCCCCCTGACAGTAATGAAACTAGCCGCAAGCTGGCACGCCAGCAGGAACAGCTGCAAACAGTCCTGCGGCACCGTACCGAGCTGCTGGAAAGTTTTGACCGCGATGAAAGCCAGATGGGCGGCTCCTGTCTCAAAGTACCTGGCAAAGTTTATCCCGGAGTAGAGATTTCTATCGGCCGCTCCTTCACACTGGTAGAGCGCATGTACGAAAATGTGCTTTTCCGCCTTTGTTATCAGGATATCATTGTAGAACCTCTGCCCCGCAACGGACGCCATTAACGCCCATGCCCCAGCCTTACTGCCGCTTTGAAGCTGTATTTTCTGAAGCTGACGGGTCTCTGTGCGATATACTGGCACATCTGAATGGGCGCAGTATGGCCATGCTTGGTCCAGGAGGCCCCAAACGCGAACGACAGGTTATCGAAACAGCCAGAGACAAGCTGGATGGATCCTGTCTTCCTGTGCTTCTTGGTGCTGGTCTGGGGTATGCTCTGCAGCTTGTACTGCAGCTTTACGACGGCCCTGTGGCAGTGGTAGAAAAAGAAAAGGAGCTGCAGGAGATCACAGGGCTGCGCCGTTCTCTCACACCAGAAGAAAGCACACGCGTACTCTGGCTTGACGGGGAGGAGACCGATGCTCTGCTCTCTGCCCTGACGCACTGGCAGTCAGCATATGGCGGAAAACCCCTTCTGCCCCTGCCCCTTCCATTCTATCTCAGGCTGGACCGCAGCTATTACTCCCTCCTGCGTGAAAAGCTGGCTGCCAGCACTGCCTTTGACTTCTGGCAGCGTGCCGTGCAGCCTCGTTTTCGCGAAACCAGTCCACGCGTTCTGCTGCTGACCTGCAAATACTTTCTGATGGGCGAGATAGAAGGTGCCTGCCGCCAGCTGGGCCTTGACTATAAACTGGTAACCATACGCGACGAGACTGTTGCTCAGTCTGAATTTGTGGAACAGCTGCTTGAGGCCGTACTTTCTTTCAAACCCGACTGCTGCATCACCCTCAACCACATGGGGGTAGACATCGAAGGCGTACTCATGGACCTGCTGGCTCGCCTGCAGCTGCCTCTGGCCTCATGGTTCGTTGATAATCCACATCTAATTATTCATCAATACGCCCGCTGCGTCAGCCCCTGGACGGCCCTTTTTACCTGGGATGCCGATAATCTGGAAAGCCTGCGCCGTACAGGCTTTGAACATGTCTTCTACCTGCCTCTGGGTACAGACCCGGAACGTTTCAAACCGCGCATCAGTGAAATGGCCCCGCCGGAGTGGAGGGCTGAGGTCTCCTTTGTGGGCAATTCCATGCTGCACAAGGTTGCGGGCAGGCTCAGGGCCGGGGTTGGCATCTTGCCACGCGAGCTCTTTCTGGCCTACCGGCCAGTGGCTCAGGCCTTTGTGCACAGTGAAACGCGTTCGGTGGAGGAATTTCTGCAGCAGGAGTACCCGCATATCCATGCCCTCTATCTCACCCTGCCGGACAACAAGGCCAAACTGGCCTATGAAACAGCCATTACCTGGCAGGCGACACGCCTTTACCGTAATGACTGTGTACGGCGTCTTTTACCGTTCCATCCTCTTATTGTGGGTGATGATGGCTGGAAGACAGAATTCAGGCACGAGAGCAAACGACCCCGCCTCTTGCCGCCCATCAGCTATTATTCACAGCTCCCTTTTTTCTACGGGCATTCTCTGATCAACTTCAATGCTACCAGCAAACAGATGAAGGGGGCCGTCAATCAGCGCATTTTTGACGTACCTGCTGCCGGAGCCTTTGTGCTTACTGACTGGCGACCACAAATGGAACAGCTTTTTGAGCCGCACGAAATAGCCAGCTATCAGCACGCGGACGAAATCTCTGAACTGACTGCATACTACCTCAAAAATGCAGAACAACGCCGCCGCCTGACAGAAGCTGGCAGGAAGCGTGTACTGGCCTGCCATACCTGGGCACACCGTATTCGGCAGATGCTCCAAACCATGCGCGAAATCTACGGTACCCCTGTGCCACAACAGGGCAGGGCATGAGCGCCGACCCCATACTGGTGCTGCAGATGCGGCGCATGGGGGATCTCATCCTGACATTTCCCCTCCTACTGGCTCTGCAACGCCGCTGGCCCGGCCATCCCCTCTGGGTAGCAGGCGAAACACGCTTTTATGAACCTCTTATGCCGCTGGCTCCCAGCGTGGTTTTTTTTTCGCCCGGCCACTGCCCTGCACTGGCACACGGGCAGTACAAGCTGGCTATCAATCTGAGCGGCGGATATGAAGCTGCCGTATGCCTGGGAAAAGTCCGGGCTGAAACCGTACTGGGCCCGGCGCAAAGCGTCAATGGCCTTCGGGTACACGGTTACTGGCAGCTCTACCGTACAGCCCTGACACAAAATAACCACCATAACTGTTTTCACTGGTCAGATCTTTTTCGTATGGACAGTGTGCCAGGGCAGGAATGGCCTCATATGGGCATAACCAGACCCAGAGGCATGAATGGCACACGAATAGGCCTGGTGCTGGGAGCCAGCGAGCCGGGCAAACACCCTGACGCGCAGTTCTGGGCCCGGCTGGCGCAGAAACTCATGGCAGAAGGGCTTGTACCAATTTTCCTGGGTGGTCCATCTGAAAAAAATCTGGGGCAGCAGGTGGCCGCCCTCTGCCAGTGCCCGGAGGCCAATCTCTGCGGCCGACTGAGCCTGGATGAGACAGCCGCCCTCATGCGTGGGCTGGCCCTCTGCATCACACCTGATACAGGCCCCATGCACCTTGCTGACTGGCTGGGTGTGCCTGTGCTCAATCTTTCCATGGGTCCTGTAGAGGCCTGGGAGACAGGCCCAGTCTCACCCGGGCAATGGGTACTGCGTCCGCAGATGAGCTGCAGTGGCTGCTGGCAATGCCTGCGCGGCAGACCCATCTGCCGGCGTCTTTTCACCCCTGCAGCCGTTGCCCGCACAGCCCTGACCCTGCTGAGGGACGGCCCGACAGCCATGGAGAAGTGTGTTCGCAGCCTGACGGGCCTTGCCCTCTACAGAACAGGGCGCGATACGCTTGGCCTGTACTGCCTTGAAAATATGGATTCTCAAAAAGGGCCCTCCTGCCGCGCTCTGCTGGATCAGTTCTGGCAGGCCTGCTTTCTGGCCGATTTCGACCCCGTTCACGAGGGGCTGGCCCAAGGCCGAGCCGCTGCCCTGCACAGCGCCTTCCCCCGCCTGAGCCAGCATCTGCAAACAGCCTTGGCTCGCCTGTGCGCACATTGTGCCTCTGGCCTCAGAACACAGCATGAGCTGCCCAAAAGTTTCTGGCGGGCTCAGCCACCCATGTTGCGCCTTTTTGCGGGCTATCTGCAGATGTCTCTGCAAAATGAAGACTTTTCTTCTCAAAGCTGGCAGCAGGCTATTGGTCGCATCGAGGCCGTCAGTCGCTTATTATGCCCGTAGCCAACATATACCTGTGATACTTCCCCAAAAAGGAAGAACCCCCTCGCGCTGAGAGCAGCAAGGGGGTTTTAAAGATTTGGCAGCGGCCTACTTTCCCACATGACGTTATGCAGTATCATCGGCGAGGAAGAGCTTAACTGCCGAGTTC
>JAFQNG010000025.1 GCA_017396005.1 Desulfovibrio sp. | reverse complement strand
TGATGGACCTGCGTATGAGTTCCAGTGCTTCCTGCAGCAGGCTCTCCTGCGGGGGATGTTGCATGGTCACCCTCTGCCTCCGTGTGCGACCCTGTTCTGTACGTCCCACAGCTGCCGGTACTGCGGGCAATGGGCATAGAGTTCCTCATGGCTGCCGCTGCCCACCAGGCTGTTTTCCAGCACCAGTATGCTGTCCGCATGCCGCAGCATGGACAGGCGGTGGCTCACGATGATCATGGTGCGGCCTGCGGCTATGCGGCGCATATTGTCCTGTATCTCGGCCTCGCTCTCCGGGTCCAGGGCGCTGGTGGCCTCGTCAAAGATCATGATCTTCGGGTCTGTCAGCAGGGCCCGGGCAATGGCCAGTCTCTGCCGCTGCCCGCCCGAGAGATTGCTGCCGCCTTCTTCCAGCACGGTATTGTAGCCCTCTGGCAGTTTTTCGATAAAGTCGTGGGCTGCGGCCATGCGTGCTGCCCACACGATCTCCTCCAGTGTGGCCGTGGGCCGGGTCATGGCAATATTGTCCCGCACACGGCCGCGGAAGAGAAAATTCTCCTGCAGGACCACGCCCATGGACTGCCGCAGATGGTGCATGTCCATGCTCTGCAGGTCAGTGCCGTCCAGCCGGATATGGCCTTCCTGCATGGGGATGAGGCGCTGTATGAGGCGGGTGAGCGTGCTCTTGCCCGAGCCCGAGCGGCCCACAATGCCCAGTGTGCCGCCGGCAGGTATGGCAAAGCTCACGTTTTCCAGGGCCAGGGGCGCGTCTTCGGCATAGCGGAAGGAAATGCCCTCACCGCGCAGGGCGCCGTACACAACAGGCATGGCAGCGCTCCTGCCCTCGTCTTCCGGTGGCTCGTCCATGATGGTGCCGAGCATCTTCATGGAGACCGCTGTCTCCTGCCACTGCTGTATGAGGCCGGCAAACTGCACCAGCGGCCCGCTCACCCGCTGCGCG
The DNA here is from genome assembly GCA_017396005.1 of Desulfovibrio sp. Classification (GTDB taxonomy): domain Bacteria; phylum Desulfobacterota; class Desulfovibrionia; order Desulfovibrionales; family Desulfovibrionaceae; genus Desulfovibrio. Next base: position 4,013 of record JAFQNG010000025.1, on the reverse strand, counting down.
TACATATTGAAGGCCACCAGGGCGCCCACGGTCATGACATTGTCAAAGACCAGGTAGACCCCCCACCACAGTGTGCCCAGCACCATGCCCTTCTGCATGAGCTGCATGAAGGCATTGATGCCTATGCCCATCCTGCCCACACGGAAACGCATGCCCGTGGCCACGGCCGTGCGGCTGTCCCATCCTGCCCGCCTGAGGGGCTCCAGTGACAGGGACTTGACCGTGGGCATGGCCCGGATATTCTCCACCAGACAGGCCTGCCGCTCGCCCTCACAGGCATAGAGCTCTTCCAGACGCCTGCGGAACGGCCCCATGGCCAGGGCAATGGCCAGGGCACTGGCCCCGGCAAAGGCCAGCACCAGAAGCGTCAGCTGCCAGGAGTAGGCAAAGACTATTCCCAGTTAAATTTTTTATCATCCAAATTTGTCTATTTTTCCAGTAATTTCAATGTCTAAAGAGAAAATATCGTCCAAAGCTGTCTAAAGAAATCTATTGACAATCACCATAAATGGGGGACAATTAGGGGGACTAAGACAAACTTTAGGGGATGATTTTTTCGGGAGGTAAAGGTATGGCAAGATTGGTAAAACCGCTGACAGCCACGCAGGTGCAGAACGCAAAGCCCAGGGAAAAGCCGTACAAGCTTTTTGATGGTGGTGGGCTATTTCTACAGGTAACTCCTGCCGGTGGCAAGCACTGGAAACTCAAATATCGTAGAAACGATGGAAAGGAAGGCATGCTGTCTTTCGGCTCCTTTCCTGATGTCACCCTGGAACAGGCCCGCAAAAAACGTGATGAAGCCAGAGCGCAGAAAGCGGCAGGACTTGATCCGGGACTGGTGAAGCTGACCGAAAAACTGGAAATGCAGAAGCAAGCCCGGAATACCTTTGAGGCCATTGCAGCCGAATGGCTGGAGATCCACGCAACAAAGGTCTTGCCGGAAACCGTCCGAATCTATGAGCGAGCTTTTCGGACCTACGTTTTCCCCTTGATAGGGAAGACTCCGATAAAAGATCTGAAAGCCCCGGCCTTTCTGGATGTGCTGCGCAGAATTGAGGCACTTGATCGTTTATGTGTTCGTAATCATGTCTTTTCCGCGTGCAGCCAGACCATGAGATTTGCCGTTGCAACAGGAAAGGCAGAATATGATCCCTTGCCTTCCCTGCGTAGCACATTGAAGCGCCACAAGAAGAAGCATTTTGCGGCCTTGACTGAACCTGAAGAGGTCGGGCGGTTATTACGCCTCATCTGGATGTACCGTGGGACCTACACCATACAGGCGGCATTGAAGATCGCGCCCTATGTATTCACCCGTCCAGGAGAGCTGCACTCGGCACGTTGGGCAGATATTGATTTTGCGGCGTGTGAATGGCGATATACTGTATCAAAAACCAATACACAGCATATCGTACCACTTGCACCGCAGGTTATAACCATACTCAAGGAACTGTATCCACTGACAGGTCATACGCCATTTGTCTTTCCCAATCTGGTACAGCGAAACAGCGTGAACAGACCAATCAGCAAGAACTCATTGTTATATGCCATGCGTGCTATGGGCGTTAGCCATACGGAGATGACGCCGCATGGTTTCCGTGCCATGGCTCGTACCCTGCTCGATGAGGTACTTGGGGAGCGTTACGACCTCATTGAACATCAGCTGGCCCACAGGGTACGCGATCCTAATGGACGGGCTTATAACCGGACACAGCACCTGCCAGAACGTCATCGCATGATGAAACGATGGGCCGTATACCTTGACAACCTGCGGGAAGGAAAGGACGAGATACCTCCGTTTGATATTGATGCCTGACGGACTGTAGGCTCTTCGTCCATCACTCCCGTAACGTGCCGGAAGCGGGCATTCGTTCAAGGCGACCCTGACGGGCCGCTTCGCGAGCCTTGACCTTCATGCCCTTGCTTCCGGCCTGAGATACACGCGGGCGACGGACGAGGAAGCCTGCGGCGCGGGCTCTGTCAAAGGAAGCCCACTCAGCCGGATACATACCAGCAACAGATAGAATACACATCAGCTTCATACACGATACACAACTGGGCACTTCAGGATACCTCCCTCACCTTGCTCTGATATAGTCCTGCCTTGGGACAGATACGAACCAGCTCCATTCCCTATACCTGCCCCTTTTTTATTCAATACTCTCACCATTCGTACCTGCTTTTGCTCGCATGCCTGCGTATTCGTCCGAGCTTATCCCGGAGGGCCAGCATACGTTTCGTATAGACGCTTCGCGTCATACGCAACGGCTGGCGAGGGGCGCTGCCCCTTCGAACCCCTGAAAGACAAAAGGCAGAAAGGCAGTGAGAGACACTGGGCCGATGTGCATAGCCTGTTGACGTGAGGTGTATTCCATCAAACAGGGGCAGGCAGACACAGCCCGCCCTCCACAGATGTAGGGACTTGGCAGATTCGCAGTCATGCAATCCTCTCAGGGCTGGTACAGAAAGCTGTCAAGCAAAAAAAAGGCTTCTTGTGCCTCTCATAGGGATTTCGTTGGACTCCCTTGGACAAAGGCAACCTCCCTGATTTTCATGCTCCTGAAAAAGCCGTGATACGCTTTTCGAATCGGCTCTCCGGCAGAAGCTGCACAGTAGCCGCCTTATGGATGAATGCCGGATTGAAGACATGCCGAGCAGGCTATCATTTCAACTTCAGGAGAAAAAAATATGGCATCTCGTTGTACGGTGGAAACATCCCCACATGTATCGTCAAGGGCAAAGCATCGACGCACCTGCATGATGGTGGCAGGCATACCTGCGACATTCGATAATTTTGTATCCTCAGTCTATCTGCCATTCGCACGGCAGTACAAGAAAAGCTGGGATGTGGACGAACGAATTGCCCGACAACATGTATCACCCACATTTGGGGATCACAGGCTTGATGACATTGAGCGTGCTGATGTGGAGATATGGTTTCAGGGACTCTCTGCCAAAGGCCTTGCTCCGACCACCTGCAACCGCATTCTTGCTGTACTCAAAAGAATCTGTTCCCTGGCACTGGAGTACAATGCATTCAGCTCTGGGCAGTCTCCCTGCTCCAGGGTCTCTACCATGAAAGTCAGTACCGTGCGTGAGTGCTATCTCACTGAAGAGCAGATACAGCTGCTTCTGGATGAGCTTGACCGATCGGAACGACAGGAAGCCAGGGTTGTCAAACTGCTCTTGCTGACTGGAGCACGGAAGAGCGAGATACTGAATGCCCAGTGGGTGAATGTGAGCTTTGAGCAACGACTGCTGACAGTACCTGATTCAAAGTCGGGCAAACCACGTCATATCCCCTTATCAGACGATGCACTGGCCGTCTTTGGCGGTATTGAACGTAAGGCTGGCTGTCCCTGGGTATTTCCGGGACGAAATCCAGACAAGCCCTTATCCGACATCTACCACTTTTGGAACAAACTACGGATTAAGCTGGGACTGAAGGGTGTACGCATCCATGATCTGCGGCACACCTTTGCCAGCCTTCTGGTCAATGACGGCCATTCTCTCTACGAAGTACAGAAGCTGCTGGGTCACAGCGATCCACGCACTACCATGCGGTATGCCCACCTTGGTCAGGCTTCATTACTGGCAGCAGCTCAGACAGTAAGTGCGCGTCTTCATGCAGGACGGAACAAGAAAGCTGCAAGAGGTTGCATGTCTTCCCTGAGCCACTCAATCGGCAAGCGTGCAAGGCCAAGTGCCACAGCAGGCGTGTAGGCAATGGCCTGAGCAAACCCAAAAACCGAAAAGGAGAGATTGGCTCACCTCTACGGCAATGGACGTGACAGGCCCTTTTGGGCCGTCTTCAGACACAAATAACAAAATTCATCGACAGACCAACTGTCGATGAATCTTTGAAACTCAATACCTGCAGGTGCGCTTTTTGGCAAGAGCCGTTTCAAGGCAGAGGAATTTTTTCTTCCTTCATATATGATATTATTAATTATTTCATATAGATAGCTCTGAATATCTCCCTTAGAAAGCCATATTCATCGACAGTTGGTCTGTCG
>JAFQNG010000024.1 GCA_017396005.1 Desulfovibrio sp. | reverse complement strand
GAACTCGGCAGTTAAGCTCTTCCTCGCCGATGATACTGCATAACGTCATGTGGGAAAGTAGGCCGCTGCCAAATCTTTAAAACCCCCTTGCTGCTCTCAGCGCGAGGGGGTTCTTCCTTTTTGGGGAAGTATCACAGGTATTGAAGCAGAGCCATATAGATGGGTATGGTAAGAGCTGCAAAAACTGTTGAAAGTGAAACCATGAGTGCGCCAAACTCGGGGTCAGAGCGGTAGTAAGCGCTCAGTATGGCAACCTGCAGGATGACAGGCAGGGATGCCTGCATGATAAAAACTTTGCTCATGAGCACTGGTATGGGAAAGCAGAGTACGAGTGCAGCCATGACCAGTGGCCCCAATATCAGGCGGCCTGCCAGTGCCAGCCAGATGTCGCGCAGAGCTTGGCGTCGCTGTTTGGGAAGTTGATGCAGGTCAACATTATAGAGTGTTATGCCCACAAAAAGCAGAGCCAGAGGTGTGGTCAGGTCCCCCAGGAATTGGGCAGCCATCATCATGAAATCTGGCAAGTGTAAGTCACTCAGTACCAGCCCCAATCCGCAGAGAAAGCCCAGCATGGGTGGAGAAAGAAGGTAGCCAAACATTTCCTTCAGTCTTCCTGCAAGGTTTGCAGGTGGCCTCACATTACTGTCAGCTCTGACAAAGTGATGTCCCACTGTCCAGAAAAAGCTGGTGCTGGCAAAATAATAGAGCAGTACATAGGGCAGTGAGGCCTCACCGAATAAAGCCAGATTGACAGGAATACCAATAAAGATGGTATTGGGGTTGGAGACGCAGACACAGAAAAGACCGAAGTGACGTTTTTCTACCTTCAGGCATCGTGCTGCCAGCCATGCCAGCAGAAAGGTGATGACCAGTGCTGACAAAGGCAGCAGTATGATGGAAATATTTTGCAGCAGCTCCTCTCGCCGAAAATGGCTGACAAGGGTGTGCGTGAGAAAGGGCGGCAGGGCTACGCAGGTCACCAGTCTGGGCAGCAGCGTCTGCATATCTTTGGAAAACCAGCCTCGTCGGGCCAGCACATAGCCTGTGGCTACCACCAGCAGGAGCCCCATGATACCCTGTAATGCGTTTAAGAAAGCCATGAGTAAGTTTAACGGCTTTCACTGTGGGCGTAAACCGCTGTTGCTGCCGCATTTGGGGCATACTTCACTTTTGGACTAAGGGGAGCTATACTATTGAACTCCAATTTCGGGGTTTTTATCCAGATTTCAGCAACAAGGAGAGCTGAGGCATGAGCCAGAACCTGACTGTTGCCGTAGTTGGCGCCACAGGCGCCGTGGGCCGTGAAATGCTTAAGACCCTGCACGCCCGGCAGTTCCCGGCCGCCAGTATACGTGCCTTTGCTTCGGCCCGTTCGGCAGGCAGCAAGGTTGCTTATGGTGATACCGAACTGACGGTGGAGGAGCTGAAAGAAGATATTTTTGATGGGATTCATCTGGCTATTTTTTCTGCCGGGGGGGCTACCTCAAGCAAGTTTGCCCCGTATGCAGCGCATGCAGGTTGCGTGGTAGTTGACAATTCTGCCGCATGGCGTATGGACGACCGTTGCCCTCTGGTGGTGCCTGAGGTCAATGCGCATGCTTTGGAAAAACATCAGGGTATCATAGCCAACCCCAATTGCTCAACCATTCAGATGCTGGTAGTGCTTAAGCCCCTGCATGATGTTGCAGGTATCAGGCGGGTTATTGTGTCTACCTATCAGGCTGTGTCTGGTACCGGGCAGAAGGGTATCGAAGAGCTTGAACGCCAGGTGCGTGATCTCTTCAACGGTCGTGACCCGGAAAACAAAACCTATCCGTACCGTATTGCCTTCAATGTGCTGCCGCATATCGATGTCTTCCTTGAAAACGATTATACCAAGGAAGAGATGAAGATGGTTAATGAGACGGTAAAGATTCTTGAGGATCCTTCGGTCAGAGTTACGGCTACCTGTGCCCGTGTTCCGGTCTTCTTCTGTCATGCGGAGTCGGTGAACATTGAGACTGAGAAAAAGATCAGTGCCAAGGAGGCGCGCATCCTGCTGTCACAGGCGCCAGGCGTGAAGGTCATTGACAATCCGCGTGAGCTTCTTTACCCCATGCCGGCGTATTGCATTGGTGATGACCCTACCTACGTGGGACGTATACGGGAAGACGAGACCATCGACAACGGACTGAACATGTGGATCGTGGCCGACAACGTACGTAAGGGTGCGGCTCTCAATGCCGTACAGATAGCTGAAGAGCTTATTCGCCGGGATCTTGTACGTGTGACGGATAAATCCGTCTTCATGTAGTCCTGGTTGTGAGATCTGCTGTGCAGCCATCGGATTTTGCAACCTGTCTGCAAGCGCTTTTGTCCGCTCCTAGGCCGGGGGCGGACAAAATACTGGCCTATTATGATCATCGTATGGGCTGCATCAGCACAGATCCTCGTCTGCTGCTTATACCGCTGGACGATCATATCTGCCATCGCGGTGATGGGCTTTTTGAAAGTATCTGCTATCGATATGGGCGTATATTTGCGCTTGATGCTCATATGGCACGGCTGCGTGAAGGAGCTGATGCGCTGACCATCACCCCCCCCTGTTCATGGGAGGCAGTGCGTGACCGCATACTGGACGTAGCCCGTGCTTCCGGCCGTGAACATGGCGACCTGCGTGTTTTTCTCAGCCGTGGTCCAGGTGGCTTCGGTGTAGCGCCAGCTGAATGCCCCCTGTCTGGCCTGTATATGGTAGCTCTTGCTGCGCATCTGCCTGATGAGGGGCTGTATGCCCGGGGCTTAACGGCCTTCAGCAGCTCTATTCCTCCCAAGCAGGAATATCTGGCGCGTATTAAGAATACCAACTATCTCCCTAATGTGCTTATGGCCGCCGAGGCTGCGGCAAGGGGGCTGGATGTGGCCGTGAGTTTTGATGAACAGGGCTTTATGGGCGAAGCTGCTGTTGCCAATTTGGCCATCGTGGATGCCGAAGGCTGTCTGCGATGCCCTGAACCGAAGCGGATTCTGGCAGGTACAACCATGCTGGCCGCTCTGCGGCTGGCCAGAACGCAGGATCGTCTGCCCGTATCACAGGGGCCTGTCCATCGGGACGAGATAGCCTCTGCCCGTGAAATGCTGCTTTTTACCAGCTCCAGTTTGTGTGTGGGTATCAGTCATTTTGACGGCAGACCGATAGGGCAGGGAGCGTATCAGGGAAGACCCGGGCCCGAGGCCCTCTGGTTCAAGGATGCACTGCTGAGCCTGATGCTGGAAGAAGGAACCCCTTTCTGATGCGCATTCTGCTGCTGTCACTGCAAGAGGTTCAGGAGAGCGCACCTGGTTCCGGCTCTACACAGGCCCGGCGCATCCGTCTGGAAGAAGACCAGAGTCTGGCTATGGTCGAGGCCATGCGGGATGGAGGTAATCTGGCCCCGATGCTGGTTTGTCTGCAAAACTCGCGTTTGCATCGTCTGGCTGCAGAGCGCAATCTGCCTTTGCTGGCTGTAAGCGGGGGCCGAAGCCTGTGGGGGATGGTGCGATTGTGGCGGTGGCAACGACGGCACAGGAGCCTGCTTGTGCAGACTGTGGGAGAAGAGGCCATGCGTCTGGGCTACTGGGTGTTTCGTATGCGCAGGCCCGGCACTACTTTGCTGGCCCATGCTTTTTTTTTACGCCCTCCAGCTGAAACTGCCTGTTGCAGTCGGGAGATGCTGTCAGCATCGCGTATTCTTTATGGTTCCAGTTATGTGCGTGAACGCCTGCGGCAAGCTTGGGAGGGGGCGGTCTGCCAGGAAGAGTACGCCCGCCTGAATGCCGCCTTGATTGCTTTGCAGCCAGGCATCGACAGTGAGGGCTTTGCGCCATCGATATCGTTTGAAGAGGGCGGACGTTTTGTTTTTGCCATGAACGACAGTCTGGTGCCACGATCGGGCGCTCAGACAGTGGTACGCGCCATGGCAGCGCTCTGGCAACGGTCAGATCTGCCCGCATGGGAGGTGCGCATGCTGGGGGCAGGCCCGCGTTTTCAGGAGGTGTTGAGCGAAGCTCGCAGTCTTGGTGTAGCTTCCCGTCTCTGTCTTCTGCACGAGCAGTCTGTACCCCAGGTGCTTTCCTTCTGTCATGCATGGCTTGCTCCGGGTAGTGCTCCTGATGAGGCGCCGGAAACCCTTTGGCAAGGATTTGCCGCCGGCCTGCCCGTCATATGCAGCCGCAGCTCTCTGCACCTGGAGCGCCTGGCCCCGCATGCTTCATCGGTATGGCCTGAAGGGCCGGCCTCCCTAGTGCCAGTCAATGACGCGCAGGCTTTGGCCAGAGCCATGATCGACTGTATGCAGCAGGCAGACCTGCGTGAAGAGCTCATCCGCCGCAGTCATTTTGTCTTTTCCCAGACAGGCTGGCGCCATATGGCAGCACAGGCCTGCATGTTATTTGAAGATTGGCTGCAGGGGCTTGAGACCGCTACACCAGGTCAGCAGTGCCCTGCCTCATCAGAGTCCCCGTTGCCCCTCACGGATAGTCATGAAATGTAAAATTTGCAAATCAACGGCCGTGGTTGCGCTGAAAAGCCATAACGCGGGGTTTTGTGCCCGGTGCTATAAGGACTTCTTTGCTCGCCAGGTGGCGCGGGGTATTGAGAGCCAGAAGCTCTTCACGCGTGAAGAGCGTATTCTGGTGGCTCTTTCCGGTGGCAAGGATTCATTGGCGCTGATGTTGGAGCTTGCTCGACAGGATTATGATGTTACAGGTCTGCACATCGACCTGGGTATTCCTGGTGCTTCGGCGGGGGCGCGTGGTGTTGTGGAACGATTTTGCTCCAAACACGGCCTCAAGCTTATGGTCAGAGACATGGCAGCCGAAGGTCTGCCCATTCCGGCCGTCAAGGCACGGCTCAACCGACCTGTCTGCTCGGCCTGCGGAAAAATCAAGCGGCATTTTTTCAATAAGACGGCCCTGGATGAGGGCTTTGACGCTCTTGCCACAGGGCATAATCTGGATGACGAGGTAGCTCGTCTGTTCAGTAATACTCTACGCTGGGATACGGCCTATCTTTCGGATCAGGGGCCGATGCTGGCAGGTGAGCGGGGTTTTGCCCGCAAGGTCAAACCACTCTGGCGTCTGACTGAATTTGAGACAGCCAATTACGCCTTTCTCATGGGTATAGAGCATCATTATGCCCCCTGTCCCTACAGCCCCGGGGCCAGCTTCACCACGCTCAAGGGTCTTCTGCAGCGTCTTGAGGCTGCCATGCCTGGGCGTAAGCTGGACTTCTATCAGGGTTTTCTCAAGCGAGGACGCCCGGTTTTTGCCCGGCGGGAAGCCGAAGAGGGCATTGCCCTTAACCCCTGTACGTTATGCGGTTATCCTACATCTTCAGGGGATTTATGTGGCGTGTGCCGCATCCGTGCAGCCCTGCGGACGGCCCAGGCATGAATATACTGCGTAAAGCTCTGCAAAGAGGTCTCAGTCCTGCCAATGTTATTTCGTGGGCTTCACTTGAGGCCATGCGCTGCTGGGGGGTGGCCTGGGGTACTGTGCGCCTTACCTGCAAAGCCCGACTGCTGGGTGTGGAACTGGGGTCCGGCGTTCGGGCTCATGGCGCTGTGGGTCTGCTGCGCTGGCCCGGTGGGCGTATTAGTATCGGAGCCAACGTCAGCCTTATCTCTTCCTGGCGCAGGGCTACAGCGGCATCGCTGTCTGCTCCTGTACGCCTTCGTGTTTTTGGACCCGGTGCATGTATCGATATCGCCGAGGGTGCACAGTTGAGCGGTACATCCGTCACTGCTCGCTCCACAACCATCAGTATCGGACGCTATGTCTTGCTGGCCCCCAACTGCGCAATTGTGGATTCGGATTTTCATGCCCACTGGCCACCAGAAGCCCGAGCGCATGAGCCTGGCTATGAAAATGATGCACCTGTGAGCATCGGCGACCATGCCTGGATTGGCATGAACAGCCTTATTCTTAAAGGTGTACAAATTGGCGAGGGGGCAGTTGTCGGAGCGGGCAGTGTTGTCACCCGTGATGTGCCACCACGCTGTCTGGCTGCAGGCGTACCTGCCCGCGTGATCAGAACGCTGGAAGCGTAAGAGCAGCGCCGGAGAATGGTCACTTCTGTATTTCAGTACAGATGACCGAGCATCTCCTCTTCGTCCTTTATGGCATAACAATGCTCTGCCTGCGGGAAGCTTCCGGCCTGCACCTCGTTAACAAAGGCTTTGAACGCCTCGCGCATGGCTGTATCTACTGTACCAAAATGTTTGACGAATTTTGGCGCAGCCCTGTCGCACAGACCCAGCATGTCCTGCCAGACCAGCACCTGCCCATCACAGGCGGCCCCTGCACCGATGCCTATGGTGGGGATTTCCAGTTCGGTCGTCACCCGGGCGGCAAGCCCGGCAGGCACACACTCCAGCACCAGGGCAAAGGCCCCGGCCTCTTGTACAGCGCGGGCATCATCCAGCAGTTTTTGTGCTGCTGCCGGGCTCCTGCCCTGTACTCTGTAACCCCCCAGGGCGTTAACTGACTGCGGGGTAAGACCCAGATGCCCCATGACAGGAATGGAAGCCCGTGTCAATGCGCGTATTTCAGCAGAAAAATCCGCTCCACCCTCCAGCTTGACGGCCTGGGCCCCACCTTCGGTAACAAGGCGCCCTGCATGACGAACGCAGTCTGCTACAGAGATTTGATAGCTGAGATAGGGCATATCACAGATGACCAGTGCCGAAGCTGCAGCTCTGGCCACAGCGGCAGCATGGCGGACCATGTCGTCAACAGTTACTGAGAGGGTATCGGGATGGCCCAGCATGACCATACCCAGAGAATCTCCTACAAGGAGAGCATCCACCCCGGACTGATCCATGATTTTGGCAGTACTGTAGTCATAGGCCGTCAGCATGCTCAGTTTGCGCTGGCCCTTGGCCTGCCTGAATGTTATGACTGTATTTTTCATAGGGCACTCCGGCTTTGCCAGGCCAGGCCCATGAGCAAATGGGTCAGCTTGGCGGCAGTAAAATCCGCATGGTGCAGGCCCTCTATGGGGGCCAGTTCCACCACGTCCAAGCCGATGACTTCACGGCCCTGTACGCAGCGTTCAAGGATGAACTGTGCTTCGCGCCATGAAAGACCACCAGGCGAAGGTGTACCGGTAGCCGGCATCAGTGAAGCGTCAAAACCGTCCACGTCGAAGGTGATGTAAATGCGGTGGGGGAAGCCATCAGGCAGGGCTTGTTCTGGCAGGCCTACCCGGCTCAGAAAATAGGCATCGTAATGCGTCACACCGTATGTCTGGCGTACTGCAGCCTCTTCCTGGCTGAAGTCGCGCACGGCGAACTGTACCAGGGGCAGATCCAAATCGGCCACGGCCCTGTGCATGACGCTGGCATGAGAGTAAATGTCGCCTTCGTATGCTGCGCGCAGGTCTGCATGAGCATCAAACTGCACAACGCCGAAAGTCTCGCCTGAAGATTTTGCGGCCTTGGCCAGAGCTCGTAAGGCACCCAGACTTACGCTGTGTTCTCCGCCCAGCAGGACGGGCACAGCTCCACAGGTCAGAGCATGCGAAACAGCATTTTCTATACGCTCCATTACAGCCTCTGCTGGACCGGAACAGTCCAGCACGGGGGCGGTATAAAATCCTGACTTGCCCGGTGCAAGTCCGCTTTCCCATGCCTCCAGTTGCTGCGAGGCCTTGAGTATGGCCGCCGGCCCACGGCTCGCACCGTTTCCGTACGAGACACTGCGTTCAAGAGGTACGGGTATGATATGAAAACCTGCGGTATCTGGCTGGGCGGGGTCATACTCAGAAGCCAGAAAACATTCTACGCTCATGGCGTCTCCCCTCCATATTTCCTAAAACAAACGGTCTGCCTGAGGTGCAGACCGTTTATCTTGGAGGAGACTGTTCAGCAAAAGAAAGGAAGGTACTCTTTTTACTGCAACTGCCGTGCCAAAAATATACAGTCTGCAAAAAAGTATAATATGCTGGAATATAAGGTTAAATTTTTACGGTCTATTTTTCTCTTGTTTAATATTTTTTACTCTTTATCCATGTTACTGCATGCAGCTGCAACAGTGTTCAAAAATTTTTCCATACATTGTTCAGCTGCTGCAGGGTACAGGCCTGCGCAGGGGCAGGCGCTCCAGCAAGAGAAGTCTTTCACCCTGCTCCTGCCGGTTTGCATCGGCACAGTGCAGTACACGCCAGCGGCGCGGCGGCAGTTGACCAGCTCTGCAGGCCAGGGCTTCTGCTTCTTCCTGCCCGCCGACATGGCCTGTATAACAATGCAGCGTGATACAGCCCTGAGGTGCCAGAAAATCCAGTGTCGCATTCAGCGCCTTGAGGCTATGCGAGGCAGATGTGGTCAGTTGCTTGTCGCCACCCGGCAGCCAGCCGAGGTTGAAGCATACACAGGTCAGTTTCCTCTGGGATTCCATTTGCAGTACTTCGGCCAGGTCCTCATGGCCTCGCAGGATGAAGCGCGCTCTGTCTGCCAGACCGTGCGCTTCCAGTCGTGCCCGGGTGGCTGCCAGGGCTTTTTGCTGTACGTCCATGCACAGCAGGAGGGCATCTTCAGGCGCGTGCTCCAGCAGGAAGAGGCTGTCGTGACCATTGCCGCAAGTTGCGTCTACAAACAGGAGCGGCGAAGTCTCCTGCAGGGAAAGTCGCATCGCTGTTATGGCCCGGTACAGGGCCGCATGGGCCAGATGATCCAGCAGGCTGGGATGGCTTGCCGTTTGCAAGGCTCGCCTACTGTACAGTGCTGTTGTTTACTGCAGCGCCAGAAACAGACATGGCCAGCTTGCCTGCCAGTTCAGCTGCACCAGGGCTTTCCCGCCACTGCATGAAAAGTTTACGCCATGCGCCGAATTCCAGAAAACCTTGGTCGAGCTGATCTTCATGCATTTGCACCCAGGCATTGAACATCTGCATCTGCACCTGGAAGGTGCTAGAGTTGAAAATGGTGCCGGCCGTGTTCTGGGCCATGCTCTTGCCCTCCAGATGTTCCATGACAAAGGCACAGACAGCCCGTTGCGAGGCCTGAAAGCTCAGCTCCTGCCCGTTCATGTCCTGGGCCAGAGCCAGCAGGTGCGGATACAGCTCACCTATGCGTTCCATCCCTTTATCGGGTATGGCCAGAAAGAGTGGTGTCTCACCATCCTGCCCTGTGGGAGCATCCGGTTTTTCCGTGATGAAGTAGAAACGCAGCCAGTTTTCAAACATTACTGCTTCAAGCACCTGCCATACGGCATTTTGAAATTCTTCCTGAGGCGTGGGCATGCTTTTTTTCTCCCTCTTCCGTAGAGTCCGCAAAAATATCGCCGCAGTCTAATCGTGCTGGCGCTCTGCGTCAATCTCGCTTGTGAAATAGCACAGAGATGGGCCTCTGGTACGGCTGAGAGCCTTGTGTTATATTGTGGATATGATTGATTACGCCAAAGCGCTCAATGAAGCCCAGCTGGCTGCGGTTACCTGCGGGAATGGGCCGGTGCTGGTGGTGGCCGGTGCGGGCAGCGGCAAAACACGTACCATAGTCTATCGGCTGGCCTGGCTGGCCGAGCATGGGGTCATGCCTGACGCCATGCTGCTATTGACGTTCACGCGCAAGGCCGCGCAGGAAATGCTGCATCGTGCGGGCCTTCTGCTTGGGCAGGGGTTGAACGGAGTACAGGGGGGCACCTTTCATTCCTTCGCTTACGGTACGCCCAGGCGCTGGCGGCCTGCCTGGCTCGGCGAGCGTTCTTTTACGCTCATGGACAGCACTGATATCACTGCGGCCATCAAGCAGTGCAGAGATGCGCTCAGGCTTGGCAAGGGCGATCGATCCTTTCCCAAAAGCCAGACTGTGGTAAGCCTTCTGAGTAAAGCCCGCAATAAGGAGCTGCCTCTGGAAGAGGTTTTGCGGCAGGATGCCTGGCATCTTATGCCCCATGCCGAAGCATTGAGCGAGCTGGCCGAGGCCTATACCGCCTATCGACGTGAAAAGGGTTTACTGGATTATGATGATTTGCTCTTCGAAATGGAGGTCCTGCTGCGTGAAAATAGTGCAGCCGCCACAGCTCTGCGACAGCGTTTCAGCCATGTGCTGGTAGATGAGTATCAGGATACCAACCTGGTGCAGGCCCGCATTGTGCGTCTGCTGGCCGGGCCTGAGGGGCGGGACGGGCAAAGCGGCAACGTGATGGCCGTAGGCGACGAGGCTCAGTCCATCTATGCGTTCCGTGGAGCCAATGTACGCAACATTCTGGATTTTCCTGTTTTTTTCCCCGGTACGAGGGTTATTCGCCTGGAAGAGAATTACCGTTCAACGCGCCCGGTGCTGGAGGTAGCCAATAATTTGCTGCGACACGCGGCTGAATCTTTCCGTAAACGTCTTTTTACCAGCAGGGAAGGTGGTGATCCCGTACGGCTTGTTACTCCTCTGAGTGATATGAGTCAGGCCCGTCTGGTCACACGGCGTATCCGTGAGCTGCTGGACAACTATCTGCCGCATGAGATCGCTGTGCTCTTCCGCGCGGGTTTCCATTCCTATCATCTGGAAATGGCCCTGCAGCAGGAGGGTATTCCCTTTCGCAAGTATGGCGGCCTGCGATATGCGGAAGCTGCGCATATCAAGGATGTGGTGGCCTATGCACGTCTTGTGCTCAATCCTCTGGATATGCCTGCGTTTGCACGTGTGGCAGCCATGTATACGGGTATCGGCCCCAAGACAGTAGAGAAGCTGTATGGCGTGGTCCGCAGCGGCGAAAGCAGTGCTGTGTCCAGAGCCTTTGCCCGTTTTCCCGGATTTTTGGCAGACATGCGTTTTGTAGAGGGCCTGCGCGTCCGACAAGAAAGCCCGACAGTCCTTTTTACCAGCTTACTGGAGCACTACCGCCCACATCTGGAACAGCTCTATCCTGAAGACTGGCCGCGCCGCCTGCAGGGCTTGGAAGAATTGTTGCAAATGGCGGCAGGTTATGCCCATCTGGATCTTTTTGTGGCTGACCTGGCTCTGGAGTCGCCGGAAGAAGACGGGCAGGACGACCGTGATGAAGGGCGGGTGACGCTCTCTACAGTACATTCTGCCAAGGGATTGGAGTGGAATGCTGTGCTCGTCATTGACCTGGTGGAAGACCGTTTTCCTTCCAGGCATGCCTTGACACGGCCGGAAGATTTTGAAGAAGAGCGTCGTCTCATGTATGTGGCCTGTACCCGGGCCCGCAGGCAGCTGGATCTCTATGCCCCGGCCTCCATCTATAGCCGGGCAGAACGGGGAAGCCTGCATGTGTCACAGAGCCCTTTCGTGCGCGAATTGTCTGCTGATCTGGTAGAGGCATGGCTGGAGGGTTACGGCGGTGTGCTTAGCCGGCAGCAGAGAGAGCAGAGGAGCAGCAGTGCCTGCTTTCAGCTGCAGCCCACACTTCGTGAAGAGGGGGCATTTGATGACTGTCAGCTGACAACAGGGACAGAGTCTGTGGAGCGACATGTCGTTGCACCTCAGAGAGAGGCAGAGCAGGTCAGCACCCCGTCTGAGCGCTTATGCCACTGTCGGCATCGCATTTTTGGCCGGGGCAAGATCATCCGGTATCTGCCGCCGGATAAGGTGCAGGTGAACTTTCCCGGTTTTGGCCTGAAGATTATTTTACGAGACTATCTGATCATGGAGAGTTGAATGCCCCATCCTTCCCTATGTGCCGCAGGCCGCCCTGTATCCGAAGACGGTATTCTGGCCTGCCTGGGCAGGCATTTCCCGCTGACACATCCGGCTCTGCTGCTGGGCCGCGGTGATGACTGCGCCGTGCTCAGGGCCGGACGGCCTCTGTGCATGAGCAGTGATCTCTTTCTGGAAGATGTGCACTTTCGCCGTGCCTATTTTGGGCCGGCTGATATCGGCCACAAGGCGCTGGCCGTCAATGTCAGCGATCTTGCTGCCTGCGGCGCACGGCCACAGGCATTTGCTCTGAATCTTGGCCTGCCTGACTGGGTGGATATGGCCTGGCTTGACAGTTTCTTCTCCGGTATGGCCGCTTTGGCCGGGCAATACCGTATGGCCTTGGCCGGGGGGGATTTGTCCCGCTGTTCCACCCTGCATGTGAGTGTCACCGTCTGGGGGGAGACAGCAGAGCAGGGGGCTTTTCTGGCGCGTGGCGGGGCCATGCCCGGCGACATTCTTTTTGTCGTTGGGCCTCTGGGGCTGGCCCGTGTGGGCCTGACAGTACTGGAAGAGACGGGTGTCGAGGCTCTGCAGGCCTGGCCCGGAGCCTGTGCGGCACATTTACGTCCACAGCCGCAGGTGGATGCGGGCCTGATGCTGGCACGGGCGGGCTTCAATGCACGACCTCCTGCCCTGATGGATCTTTCTGACGGGCTGGTCCGTGACCTGCCCCGCCTGCTGGGTCTGTGTGGCGAACAGGCCGCCACAGGGCACGGCGCAGGCAACCATGTTCTTGGGGCAAGCCTTGTGCTGCCACAGGGGCTGCTGCACCCGGAGCTCTTACGCTTTGCTGGTGCCAGAGGCAAAAACCCTGTACATGAAGCCCTGCTGGGCGGGGAGGATTACGCCCTGCTGGGTGCGTGTGCCCCTGATATGCTGCCTGCTCTGCATGCGGCCATTCCAGCCTTTTACAGTATAGGTACAGTCACTGAGGGGGGGGGCATCATCTGCAACAATGAAAGCCTTGACGCTCTTTGCGGCTTTGATCATTTTGCCGGGGAGTCTTCATGAGTACTGCTCCCCCTGCTGTCCATCTGGGTATGGTGACCTGGAACCGCCTCCATTTGACCAGGATAGCCCTTGAGAGCCTGCTTTCCCTGACGCCGCCGGGCTATGGCCTGACCATAGTGGACAATGGCAGTCAGGATGGCACACAGGAATACCTGCAGGAAACAGCAGCTCGTTATCCGCATATCCGTCTCAAGCTGCTCTCGCGTAATATGGGCATCGGTGTGGCCTCAAATCTGGCGTGGGATGATGCTGCACAGGCTGATTTTTATGTTAAGATAGATAATGATATTGAGATACTGAGTCCGCAGTGGCTTGCTCGTCTGCTGGCTCCGGCGCTGGAGCATGGCATATGGCTGACCGCCTACCGCCTCTGCGCGTGGCATGGTACCTCACAGGATGTTTTGCTTCTTGCTGATGGTGGTATGGCTCGGATTACATCTGCCTGTGGTGGTGGCTGCATTGCCATACCGCAGCGTACCCATGAAAAACTGGGCTTCTGGAACGAAGGCTATGGCCGTTATGGCTATGAAGATGTGGACTACTCCTGGCGTGCTGATTTTTCAGCATTATCCATGGCCTCACTGGAGCCTGACGGCCTAGTGCGCCATCTGGGCTATGCCCCGGGCATGGTGGATGCACAGCACGAGGCAGATAAAAAGACCAGCATAGCGTCCCGCCTTTCTGGTGAAACAGCATGGCATTGTTACAGGCTGCTTTTTCATCACGGCCTGCTGCCTCTCTATATGGGGCGAAAATATCTGCCTGCGGAAAAGGGCGGTTTGTTTCGCTTCACTCTTGATCCCGGCCATAAAGCCGTACAGAAATTACTTAATGATCTGGTACGCACCATCCCCATGGAAAACGAAGGCAATGTGACCCGGATGGATTTGCGCGCCTGGAAAGACAGAGAGGCAGAGCATGAATCGCACTGACTTGCAGGCTTTATATGAGGGGGCTCCGTTCAGGGCCGCTGCCGAAGAGGTGGCCTGCATCTGCCGGGAAGCCTGGCGGCAGCATCTGGTTTCGGGCTGCAACAGCAATGCCAGCTGTCGCCTGCCCAGGCCCTATGAGGGGCTGCTGTGTGTAACGTCCACAGGTTCGGCCAAGGGCCGTCTTACGTATAACGACTGTTGTCTGGTGGATACGACTGGAGGGCAATGTCTTGCCGGGCGCAGACCCTCTACGGAGCTGGGGCTGCATCTGGCTCTTTATACCGCTTTGCCTCACTGCCGAGCTGTGCTGCACAGTCATCCTCGCCATTTGCTGGCACTGAGTCTTGTGCTTTCTGAAGATGCAGAATTTTTACGCTTACCGCTTTTTGAAGCCGAGGTCTGGCGTTCCCGCCTGGCCTTTGCACCCGCTCTACCGCCGGGTGGGCAGGAGCTGGCTCAGGCTGCAGCACGGGCCGCCTTGTCTCTGGACAGTCACGGCAGATCCGGTGCTGTCTGGCTGGCCGGGCACGGACTGTGCTGCTGGGCACAGAGCCTGGACGAAGCTCTGACCATGAGTGAGGAGCTGGAGCACCTGGCCGCAGTACAACTGTTGGCCCGTGGTCAGTAGCGTATAATGCAAAAGCCCCGCCGAAGCGGGGCCTTGCAGCACAGGGGCTTACTTTACCGAGGGCAGGACAGCCCCGCTGTATTTCTTTTGCATGAAGGCTGCCAGTTCCGGACTGGTCAGGGCCTTGTACAGGGCCTGCAGGTCAGCGCGCTTGGCATCGCCCTGACGTACAGCCACAATATTGGCATAGGTGGAGGCTGCCACAGAATCGGCCTTTTCCACAGCCAGGGCGTCAGCCACCTTGAGCCCGCCCAGGATGGCGTAATTACCGTTGATGATGGCAATGTCCACATCAGGCAGGGCGCGAACCAGCTGGGCAGCTTCTATCTCTTCGATCCTGAGTTTTTTGGGGTTTTCTACAATGTCGCGGCGGGTGGCGGTAAGGCCGGCTTCCTTTTTCAGAGTGATGAAGCCTTCGGCTTCCAGGAGCAGCAGGGCGCGGCCTTCATTCGTGGCGTCGTTGGGTACAGCCACCAGGGCGCCTTCCTTCAGGTCT
The DNA here is from genome assembly GCA_017396005.1 of Desulfovibrio sp. GTDB lineage: Bacteria > Desulfobacterota > Desulfovibrionia > Desulfovibrionales > Desulfovibrionaceae > Desulfovibrio. The sequence continues at coordinate 18,633 of JAFQNG010000024.1, read as the reverse complement.
TTCAGGCTCTTGGTTCTGCCGGCATAGATACCGAAGGGTTCATAATGCACCGGGCCCAGAGATTCCAGTTTCGTGCCCTTCTGGGCATTGAAATCGTCAAGATAGGGCTTGTGCTGAAAGTAGTTGGCGTCCAGATCCTTGCTGTCCAGGGCCACATTGGGCTGTACATAATCAGAATAGTCCACGATCTTGAGCTTGTAGCCCTGTGCCTTGAGCAGCTTGGCTGCTTCGGTCAGTATTTCGGCATGGGGCGTAGGTGAAGCGCCGACAACAATGGTTCCTGCAGCCTGTACGGCTGTGGACAGTGTGCAGCACAGCGCCAGGCTGATGCAGAACAGAAGCAGTTTTTTTCCCAGTTTTTTCATGGTGCAGTCCTTTGTTACTGACAGGTAAGAGGTTGCAGGAGAAAAAAGAGCCGGCTCAGGGGGTACGTTTGTCACTGCGTCGCGTAGCCCAGTTCCCCAGGCTCTGGAAGGCCTGAACAATGATGATGAGCAGGACCACCGTAGCAATCATGATGTCTGTCTGATAGCGATTGTAGCCGTACATGATGGCCAGCTTGCCCAGGCCACCGCCACCCACAGCGCCAGACATGGCCGAATACCCCAGAATAGTGATGGCCGCAACCGCACTGCCGTTGAGGAGCGAAGGCCGCGCCTCGGGCAGGAGGACCTTGCTGATGATCTGCCAGGTAGTTGCCCCCATGCTCTGAGCTGCCTCCACCACGCCATGATCCACTTCTAGAAGGGAAGACTCTACCAGGCGGGCCACAAAGGGCGCTGCAGCAAGCACCAGCGGTACCACTGTGGCATTGTTGCCGATAGTTGTCCCCACCAGAAAGCGGGTAAAGGGGATGACCGCTATCATGAGAATGAGGAAGGGGAAGGATCGCGTCAGATTGACCACCACATCCAGCACACTGTAGACCAGCGCATTAGGGCGTATGCCATCCTTACGGCAGATAACCAGTACCACACCCATAACCATGCCGAAGATATAGGAGAAAAAGGTGGCCACCACGGTCATGTAGATGGTATCCCACACGCCTGTGAGAAGCATCTCTACGGTCTGCTGGTCAAACATGACTCATTTCCTCCAGCATGATGGAATGGGCTTTGGCATAGGTCAGAATGCGTGTACGCGCGGCGTCTTCTTCAGGCAGCTGCAGTACCATCTGGCCAAAGGCCGTGCCGTTGATGTCGCGGGTATCAGCGTACATGATATTCACCGGGCAGCCGCATTCCAGTACTATATTGGAGATAACCGGTTCAAAGGAGGAGCGGCCGTTGAAAATCAGACGGTAATAGCGCCCGTCAGGCAGGTTCTGCAAAGCCTCCGGCAAGACAAGGCGACGAGCCGCTTCGGTTTGCGGATGAAAGAATATTTCTTCCACTGCCCCCTGTTCCACGATGACGCCCTTGCTGATGATGGCCACATGGCTGCATATTTTTTCAATGACGCTCATTTCGTGGGTAATGACCACGGCCGTAATGCCCAGCTGGGCATTGATATCCTTGATGAGGGCCAGAATGGAGTCCGTGGTGGCCGGGTCCAGTGCCGAGGTGGCTTCATCGCAAAGCAGCACCCTGGGCCTGGTGGCCAGCGCGCGGGCAATGGCCACACGCTGCTTCTGCCCACCGGAAAGCTGAGATGGATAGGAGTCCCTGCGGTTGGCAAGGCCGACCAGTTCCAGCAGCTCTTCAGCGCGTCTGCGCGCCGTATCTGCCTTCACACCGGCCAGCTCCAGAGGAAAGCAGATATTCTGCAGGGCTGTGCGCTGCATGAGCAGGTTGAACTGCTGGAAGATCATGCCCATGGAGCGTCGGGCTTCACGCAAGGCCGCATCAGGCAGGGTACAGAGATCCTGCCTGTCAAACAGAACCTGGCCGCCTGTAGGGCGCTCCAGCATATTGATGCAGCGCACCAGTGTAGACTTGCCTGCGCCGCTCCTGCCGATGATGCCGAAAATGTCGCCCCTGCCGATGTCCAGGTCAATGCCGCGCAGGGCAAAGATATCGGTATTGTTACCGACAAAGCGTTTTTCCAGCCCCTGTATGCGGATAATAGGGCTGTCAGTGGTCTGGCTCATGCTGCCTCCGCCTGTTTTTCACGCGGCTGACCCTAGCAGATTTTACGTCGACAGGAAAGGCCGCAATGTGGCCGGTGTGACCACAGCTGATGACAGGAGTACCCTGCATGAGTTATCATGCACCCATGAAAACAACAGCTTCACACAGGGCTGCGGCCCTGCCTGTCTGGTCACTGAGTCTGGGTTGTCCCAAGAACCGTGTGGACAGTGAGCGTCTGCTTGGCTCGCTGGGTCTGCCTGTGAAAAGCGTAGCCCATATGGGTCGGGCCCGCCTGGTCTTCATCAATACCTGTGGCTTCATTGCCCCTGCTGTGCAGGAGTCGGTGAGGGCCGTGCTGGACGCTGTACAGCATCTTTCGCGCTGCAGGCGCAAGCCCCTGCTGGCCGTAGCCGGCTGCCTTGTTGGGCGCTACGGCGCAGAAGAGTTGGCCCGTGAACTGCCTGAGGTGGATCTCTGGCTACCTACGGCTGACTTATCCAGCTGGCCCACCATGCTGGCGCAGGCTCTGGGGCTGCCCTCGGCGACAGATTTGCCCAACGCCCCAGTGTGGGGACGTCTGCTCTCTACCGGGCCGTCCTATGCCTGGCTTAAAGTGGGTGAGGGATGCCGTCACAACTGCGCTTTCTGCACCATCCCTTCCATTCGCGGTCGTTTGCGTTCAGAGCCTGTGGCAGCCCTGACAGCTGAAGCTCGTACGCTGCTGGCCCAGGGGGTGCGCGAGCTGGCTCTGGTGGCACAGGATGTCAGCTCCTGGGGGCATGACCTGGTGGATAAGCCCTCTCTTCTTTCTCTGCTGGATAGCCTCATGGGGCTGGAGGGCCTGACCTGGTTGCGCCTGCTCTATCTCTATCCCAGCGGTGTGACGCCTGATCTGCTGCGTTTTATACGGGATGCCGGAGCGCCACTCCTTCCATATCTGGATATTCCCCTGCAGCATGCCCATCCTGAGGTGCTGGGCCGTATGGGCCGCCCTTTTGCTGATGATCCGCGCAAGGTAGTGGACAGAGTACGGGATATTCTGCCACAGGCCGCCCTGCGTACCTCACTCATCGTGGGTTATCCCGGCGAGAGTGAGGCCCAGTTTGAAACCCTCTGCCGTTTTGTGGAAGAGTCGCGCTTCCATCATCTGGGTGTCTTTGCCTATCAGGCTGAAGAAGGTACACGGGCCGCAGCCCTGCCGGATCAGATCCCAGATGATGTGAAGGAAGAGCGGCGCAATACCCTGATGGAACTGCAGGCAGACATCAGTGAATCTTTACTGGCCTGTGAGGTGGGGCAGCACCTGCCGGTGCTGGTAGACAGCGTGCATGGGGAATGGCCTGGCCTGCATGTGGGTCGCGTCTGGTTTCAGGCACCGGAGGTGGACGGCATCACCTATGTGAGCGGCCCGGGCATTGCCCCAGGCGCCCTTGTGGAATGCGATATTGTGGAAAATACGGATTATGACCTGACGGCACTGGCTTGAGGAAGTGCGTATGGGCAAAGGGATTTTCGGCACACTGCACCCCTTTCTGGAAGGGGGGGCCGTGTATGGGCGCAAGGTGGCCAATACAGCCTTCATGCAGGCCCTGCTTACGGCAGACCCTTTTGATACCTACCATTTTTTCGTTCATGATCCGGCAAGTCTGCGCGCCCTGCTGGAAAAGCGACAGGATCTGCCAGCTGTGACACGTGGTGCAACAGTGGTCATGAGCCGTCAGGAGCTGCCTGCAGCCCTGCGGCATACCGACTATCACTGTTTTCATCTTTCCGACCCCGTCAGTGGGCAGGTGGCGATGGCAGCCCTGCGCAATGCCCTGGCACCCACGCTCTTTCCTGTAACCAGCATCAACCACAGCCTGAGCTATACGGAATACGCCCTGCGCCTTCTGCCGCATATCTGGGCAGGTACTGGCCCGTGCGACGCCATCGGGGCCACGTCACGGGCAGCAGCCCGTGTGCTGGCAGGCTATTTTGCTCAACTGCGCGAAGGCTATGCCTTACCTGAGACTTGGGGGCAGCCACAGCTGGAGATCATTCCCCTGGGTGTAGATACAGAGCGTTTTACGCCACCATCACCTGCAGTACGCGTCAGGGCACGCACGGCCCTGGGCGTAGCTGCTGAGGATGTTGTCTGCCTGCTGCACGGCCGCATCAGTGTGGACGACAAGATGGACGCCCTCCCCCTGCTTTTTGCTCTGCACCGCGTTATGCAGGTTCAGCCCGAGGCCAGCCCCGTCCTTGTCATCTCCGGTGCTGTGCGGAGCGGTGATGCCTATCCGCAGACCCTGTGGGCAGCGGCTCAGGCCCTGGGCCTGCGCCTGCAGCTTATGCCTGACCCTGACGAGGCACAGGTACAGGAACTCCTTGCCGCTGCGGATATCTTTCTTTCCCTGTCAGACAATATACAGGAGAGCTTCGGCCTGACCGTGCTGGAGGCCGGGGCTGCGGGCCTGCCTGCCATAGTGTCTGACTGGGACGGCTATCGTGATCTGGTACAGGACGGCACAACAGGCTTTCTGGTGCCTACGCTGGCCCCTGCGGCCACGCCCCTGCTGGATGTGGAGGCCGCCTGTCTGCCCGATAATGTGCAGCAGCTCTGGCGCGCGCAGCAGACCGTGGTGGATGTGCCGGCCCTGGCCCGGCAGCTGCAGGTTCTCCTGATGCATATAGGTGTGCGCAAGCGCATGGGGCAGGCAGCCTGGCAGCATGTTCTGGCGCATTTTTCCTGGCCTGTGGTCATTGATCGCTGGATTGCCTGCTGGGAACGTTTGCGGCAGACCGTCCTGACAGCAGAGCAAGAGGCTAGCCTGCGTTCAGCCCGTCACCCTCTCTCTCTGGACCTGGCCCGCCTCTTCGGCTGGCACGCCTCAGCCCTGCTGGACAGTGAAGGCCGTGTGGCCGCAAGGCCCTGTGTGGTCAGAACATCGCAACGGGGCATGCGCGTCAGGGCAGGGCAGGAGTTTTCTGTCTGCTGGCCGGGCCTGGAAAACGTTATGCAGGGCACAGACTGGCGGCAGATACTGGTTCTGGCCCGTCGGCCCATCAGCGTCACGGCCCTGCTGGAACGCCTCTGCTCTTCAGACCACAGTTGCGAGAGCGCGATCTTTACCGTGCTCTGGGCCCTGAAGCAGGATCTTCTGGAATGCGCCTTACTGTCTGATTGACCCCGCATAGTCTGGCTCCAGATGCAACAAAGCCCGGCGCGTGCCGGGCTTTGCATGGGGCGTTCAAGCCGTAGCAGATTCTAGCCAATAAGCTGCATGGCCATCTGCGGCATGCTGTTGGCCTGTGAAAGCATGGCCACTGCTGACTGGGTAAGAATCTGATTGCGTACGAAATTGGTCATTTCTGTGGCCACGTCCACGTCAGAAATGCGCGATTCGGACGCCTGCAGGTTTTCGGCCTGAATGGTCAGGTTGGAAATGGTGTTTTCAAGACGGTTCTGCAGGGCACCCAGATGCGCCCGGATTTTGTCCTTGGAGACAATGGCGTCATTGATGCCCTCCAATGCCTGTTGAGCAGCGTGCTGCGTTGAAACAGTGTAGGCTTTGTTGGTCGTTTCACCTTGGTTCCCTACACCTAAGGCCGAGGCTGTGCTGGTGCCAATCTGGATGTAGTAATAGTCCTCCATGGAACTATTGTCAGGCCCAAAATGTACTTTGAGCTTGCCTGTCGAAGTCATCCCCGTACCGTTATGAGTTGCTCCAGACAGATTGCCATTGAGTAGGTGTATGCCGTTGAAGTCTGTAGAATCAGCAATACGCGTGATTTCCGATGCCATGGCCTGATATTCGCTTTCGATCATCAGGCGCTGTGTGGAATCATAGGTGCCGGTGGCAGCCTGTTCTGCCAGCTCCTTCATGCGAACCAGCTTTTCGTCAATGATGCCCAGAGCGCCATCAGCGGTCTGAATGAGAGAAATGGCGTCATTGGCGTTGCGCACGCCCTGGTGCAGGGCAGCAATGTCTGCTCGCATGAGTTCGCGGATGGCCAGGCCGGCAGCATCGTCAGCCGCAGAATTGATGCGCAGGCCAGAAGACAGACGCTGGGTCGAGGTAGCCAGATTGCTGTAATGGCTGCTTAGGGTATTGGCCACATTGGCGGCCATGCTGTTGTTATTGATATACATGACATTCCTCCGTGAATGCGCTGTCTGCCTGGCGGCGCTTTGTGCACGCCCACGTCCCTGCGGGCTGCCGCCACACATGGTCTGCGCATGCAGACATGGTTGAACATTTTTTACATGCCTGTTCTGGCATGAAGTCAGAACAGGCGGACCTGCTCATTGCCCCAGCTTCGTGGTTTCCGGGGAGGCAAGAATTGCCTGAAAAACCTGCATTTCAATCTATGCAGGATATATGCCATGCTGTTTTTTTGACGTCTGAAAATTTTTCAACATGTTATTGACAGATAAAAGATCATGTTTATCTGTATATTAACAAATTTTTCCACAGGAGATTAACATGAGTAATATACAAAATACCCCCCGCCGCTGGACCTGCCACATGCCTGCACATTTTGGCAGAGATGATATGGACCTGCTCTTCCACCATATGGTCAATAAGATGATGGGCCCCTGGGAGGCCATGCATGAAATGCTGCCCTTCAAGCGGCAGGCACAGGGCGAATATCAGCTCAAGCCCCGGCTGGATCTCATCTGCGGTGACAAGGCCTATAATCTGAGCGTAGAGCTGCCGGGCGTGGAGCCTGACAAGGTCAAGCTGGACGTAGTGGATGACACACTGGTGGTGTCAGGTGAAAAATGCTGCGAAAAACGGGATGAACAGGACGAGCGCCATGTGCTGGAACGCGCCTACGGCTCCTTCCGTCGGGCACTGCACCTGCCGGAAGACGCTGATGTGGAAGCCATCAGCGCTACCCATAAAAACGGCGTTCTGGAAGTGACCATCCCGCGCAAGGCTGCCCAGGCTGCCAGGAACAGAAGCATTGAAATCGCCAGGGCCTGAGGCTGAAAATACGTAAAAAGAGAATCCCGGCTCGCCAGAGCCGGGATTCTCTTTTGTATGCGGCCCTGAGAAAAACTCCGGGCCCACATCTCCCCTTGAAAATTAGCCGATGAGCTGCATGGCCATCTGCGGCATGCTGTTGGCCTGCGAGAGCATGGCCACGGCCGACTGGGTAAGGATCTGATTGCGCACAAACTGCGTCATTTCAGTGGCCACGTCCACATCAGAAATGCGGGATTCTGCGGCCTGCAGGTTTTCGGACTGCACGGTCAGGTTGGAAATGGTGTTTTCCAGACGGTTCTGCAGGGCACCCAGATGGGCACGGATCTTGTCCTTTGAGACAATGGCATCCCCAATACCTTCCAAAGCCTGCTGAGCTGCGTGCTGCGTAGAAACAGTGTAGGCCTTATTGGTCGTCTCACCTTGATTCCCTACACCCAGAGCAGAAGCGGTGCTAGTGCCGATCTGAATGTAGTAGTAGTCTTCCATGGAGGCATTGTCAGCCCCGAAGTGTATCTTCATCTTGCCTGTCGATACCATTCCCGTGCCGTCGTGAGTTGCTCCAGACAGGTTGCCGTTGAGCAGGTGAATGCCGTTGAAGTCTGTGGAATTGGCAATACGGGTGATTTCCGACGCCATGGCCTGATATTCGCTTTCGATCATCAGACGCTGGGTGGAATCATAGGTACCGGTGGCAGCCTGTTCTGCCAGTTCCTTCATGCGGATGAGCTTTTCGTCAATGATGCCCAGAGCGCCGTCAGCGGTCTGAATGAGGGAGATAGCGTCATTGGCGTTACGCACACCCTGCTGCAGAGCAGCAATGTCGGCACGCATGAGTTCGCGGATACCGAGACCGGCGGCGTCGTCAGCAGCAGAGTTGATACGCAGACCGGTGGACAGGCGCTGGGTCGAGGTGGCGAGGTTGCTGTAGTGACTGGTCAGGGTGTTGGCCACATTGGCGGCCATGCTGTTATTATTGATATACATCACATTCCTCCATGAATGTCGTATGTCTCAGACGGTGCCCTACGCCGACGCTTCCCTGCGTCACCCGCCTTGCAAGGTTTATCGGCCTGTTTTTTCTCCTGATTAGGCCCTGTGGGAAATTTTTTCACAAAAGGGAGAAATATGGTCATCTGTAAGGGAGCAGAAGGCAAAATTTGCCTGTACAAAGCAGACAGCCCCGTCGGCATAACCGACAGGGCTGCATACCCGGCGTTGATGGTGAAATCAGCAGTCTTTGGCCACCATGCGCAAAAGGCGCAGCAATTGATTGGTGAAACCGGCTTCGTTGTCGTACCAGAGCAAAAGCTTGACCATGGTACCATCCAGTACCTGTGTGGAAAGGGCGTCCACTACACCGCCGTTGACACTGCCGCGGAAGTCGATGGAGACCAAGGGTTCTTCAGTATAGCCCATATTGCCCTTGAGGGAACCCTCGCTGGCTGCCTTGAGGGCAGCATTGACAGCAGCGGCGTCACAGGGCTTTTCTACTTCACAGGTCAGGTCCACCAAAGAGCAGTCAAAAGTGGGTACGCGCACGGACATACCGTTGATCTTGCCGGCCAGAGCCGGAATGACCTGCCCCACAGCCTTGGCAGCCCCTGTGCTGGAAGGCACCATGGAGACAGCAGCCGCGCGACCGCGGCGCCAGTCCTTGTGGGTGCCGTCCAGAATGCGCTGGCTCATGGTATAGGAATGTATGGTGGTCATGAGACCGTGCCTGAAACCAAAGGTCTCATGGATAACCTTGACCGCCGGGGCCAGGCAGTTGGTGGTGCAGGACGCGGCCGAGAGCACGGTGTGCGAAGGCTGATAGATTTCTTCATTGACGCCCATAACGATCATGGCATCCACATTCTTGCCCGGGGCAGAGATGACCACCTTTTTGGCTCCACAGTCCAGATGGCGGGCCAGACCGTCGCGGTCCTTGATGGTGCCGGTGCTTTCCACTACCAGATCCACACCCAGCTTGCCCCATGCCCATTCACCGGGTTTGCAGCGGGTCACGGCAATGTGACGGCCGTTGACAATAATACCATTGCCATCGTGCCCGACTTCGCCGTCAAAGACACCGTAGGTGGAATCATATTTAAAAAGATAGGCCAGGGCTGCATTGTCAGCGCGGGCGTTAATGGCAGTAAACTGCAGCTCCTGATCATCGGCCAGCAGACGCAGCAGGTAGCGACCAATACGACCAAAACCGTTTAATCCCAGTTTGACGGGCATAGTGTGCTCCTTTGGTTTAGGCTTTGCCGGAAGAGCCCATGACGTTGCGTATCTTGTGCGCTACCATTTTCTTGACGGCCTCACGGGCCGGGGAAAGATAGGAACGCGGGTCGAACTGTTCTGGATGCTCAGTGAGGTATTGACGGATGGAGGCCGTCAGTGCCAGGCGGATGTCCGTATCCACATTGATCTTGCACACGCCAAGGCCTGCGGCCTGACGCAGCATGTCTTCAGGGATGCCGCGAGCACCGCCGACCTGACCGCCATAGGTATTACAGAGCTCCACAAACTCCTGCGGTACGCTGGAGGCACCGTGCAAAACCAGCGGATAGCCGGGCAGTTTATTGCTGATGGTCTCAAGACGTGGGAAATCAAGTTTGGCTTCGCCCTTGAATTTGTAGGCCCCGTGGCTGGTGCCGATGGCAATGGCCAGAGAGTCGCAGCCCGTACGCTCCACAAATTCCACAGCCTGATCCGGGTCGGTATAGACATGCTCTGCAGAAGAGACATGCTCCTCCACGCCAGCTAGTTTGCCCAGCTCTGCCTCTACCCAGACATTACGCTCATGGGCATAATCAACTACCTGTTTGGTCAGGGCGATATTTTCTTCATACGAAAGGTGCGAGCCATCAATCATCACTGAGGTAAAGCCGCCGTCAATGCAGTCGCGGCACATCTCAAAGCTCGGGCCATGATCCAGATGTACGGCCACCGGCACAGAGTCATCTTCGGCCAGGGCCGCCTCCACCAGCTTCATGATATAGGTCTGGCCAGCGTATTTGCGAGCCCCGGCAGAAACCTGTAAAATCACCGGAGATTTTTCCTGCACAGCAGCACTCATGATACCCTGTACGATCTCCATATTATTGACATTGAAAGCGCCAACAGCATAACGCCCGGCATAGGCGGCGGCAAACATTTCCCTTGGTCCCATAAGCGGCATGGCATGCTCCTTGAAAGTGGCTGGCTGTACGGGCCGGGGAGATGCCTCCCTGCGGCCGAGGGTTGAAAAACAAGTCTAGCTCAGAAACGGATAAAGGGGAAGAGCTTGCGCGCCTTCTGCATCTGTGCTGATGCTTCAGGCCAGATTCATGTCCTCCAGTGCCGTCATACCCGCCTGGTCAGTAAATTCGAAGCACAGGGGCGTCAACGTGATATAGCCACGGTTGAGAAGATCCTTGTCAGAACCGGCATTGATGGTATGGGGGGGGATTTCCCCCTCCAGCCACCAGTAGGGCGCACCACGCGGGTCCTGCCGCTCCGCATAGCCGTTTTTCCAGACAGCGCTGGTCTGCGGGGCGATGCGCAGGCCCTTGGCCTGGGCAAGATCACCCGCTGGATAGTTGAGATTGATGACACGGCGAGGGGCCATGCGCGTCCAGTCAATGCGTTCAGCCAGAGCAACGGCGTGCCGGGCCATGGGCAGGAGGTCGCGGGCAGGGGCATGCTCGTCGTGTGAGACGGCCATGCTGGGCAGATCCTCATGGGCGGCCTCTGTGGCGGCGCCTACTGTACCCGAATACAATATGTCTGGCCCCACATTGGCCCCGGCATTGATACCTGAGATGACCATATGGGGCCGTACGGGCAGAAGGCAGGCCAAAGCCAGTTTGACGCAGTCTGTGGGCGTGCCGTAGACGCCAAGCCCTGTAAAGCCCGGCTCTTCGATGTGTGTGCTGCGCAGGGGCTCGAAAACCGTCAGGGAGTGCCCGACACCCGACTGCTGGCGCATGGGGGCTACTACATGCACGGTATGGCCAGCCTCTTGCAAGGCAGTGTAGAGGGCGCGCAGGCCCGGTGCGCGTATGCCATCGTCGTTGGTCAGCAGAACGTCCATTTGACAATACCTCGGAAAGAATGGAAGCTGTAAAAAAAGCCCCGCGCCTGTCAGCGTGGGCCATGTGGACAATATATGGAAAAAGGTTGCTTCGTCAAAGATATGAGCCCGGCTGCGGAGGTGCAGGGGCTTTTTGCCGTGGCCCAGGCGGCGCAGGCCCAGTCACGCAATGGCCCGTACTGGAGGTCGACCCTGAGCGATGCCAGCGGCAGTGTGGAGGCCAAGATCTGGCATCCGCTCAGTGCCGAATTTCATGATATATCAGTGGGCTCACTGGTCTGGGCCGAAGGGCGTACAGCTCTCTTTAGAGAGCAGATGCAGCTTACCCTTGAGCGTATGCAGATATTGAGCGAGGCCGAGGCCGCCCGGGTAGATCATGCCTGGCTGATGCCTGCAAGCCCCTTTGACCTGGATACCATGATGGGTCAGCTGCTCTCTCTTTGCAGGGAGGAGTTTCGACACAAGCCATGGCGTAAGCTGGTTCTGGCCGTTCTGGAAGACGCTCAGTTGCAGGCTGCCTTCAGGGTCTGCCCGGCAGCCAAGGGAGTGCACCATGCCTATGTGGGCGGCCTGCTGGAGCATACTCTGGGAGTATTCACCCTCTGCCGTCGTATCGCCGACCAGTATACACAGCTGGATCGTCAGGCACTGCTGGCGGGAGCCCTTTTTCATGACCTTGGCAAGATACGCGAGTTTTCCGGTGGCCTTGCCAATGATTATACCGATGAGGGGCGATTGCTCGGGCATATCATGCTCGGTGTGGAGATGCTGACCCCCTTTCTGGCCCGCAGCGGCCTGGAAGACGAATTGCAGCGTCATCTCAGGCATCTGATCCTGAGCCATCACGGTGAATTGCAGTTCGGCGCGGTGCGACCACCGCATACAGCCGAAGCCCTGGCTCTGCATTATGCGGACAATCTGGATGCCAAGATGGCCCAGTGCCGAACCCTTTTCGAACAGCTGGGCAACGGGAGCACCTGGACGCCCTATCAGGCTACACTGGGGCGACATATGCACAGGGCCATGCCTACGCCACAGGGGCCGACGCCGCGCGAACGCAAAAAGGCGGTGAAAGAAGAATGTTTATCACTTTTGAAGGTATAGAAGGTTCTGGCAAGTCTACTGTTATGGGACTGATGGCAGAAGAGCTGCGTCTCAGGGGGTTTGACCCTGTGCTGACCCGTGAGCCTGGAGGCAGTGGCCTTGGTCGCAGCCTGCGTTCCATATTGCTGGACGCACGGACGCACGGCATCTCCGGCAGGGCAGAGCTCTATCTCTTTCTGGCCGACAGGGCCCAGCATGTGGCTGAAGTGATCAGCCCGGCGCAGGAGGCCGGGCAGATCATCCTTTGCGATCGCTACTGTGATTCCACGTTTGCCTATCAGGGTTATGGCCGGGGGCTTGACCCGGAACAGCTGCGCAGGGTCAATGACATGGCGACAGGTGGGCTCATGCCCGATCTGACCCTTCTGCTGGATCTGCCGGTGCCCTGTGGGCTGGAGCGTGCCGGGCGGCGCAATAAAGAGGCCGGAACCACGGTTTCTGAAGGCCGTTTTGATGCGGAAAGCCGTAATTTTCATGAACGTGTGCGCCAGGGCTATCTGGCCATGGCCGCCGAAGAGCCGGAGCGTTTTGCCGTTATTGACGCTTCTCAGACGGCTGAGGACGTGATGCTGCAATGCCTGTCGGCTGTAGAAGACTCCCTGCGACGGCGGGGAAGGGGGCTGGAATGAGTGAAGTCTATACGTTGAGAATCAAGGGTACAGGTCTTGAGTTTGAGGAGCGTCAGGATGCCTTCATGGAGAAGTGGATGGAGGAGCCGTCCACCATGCCTGAGGGGTATTTTTTGGAGACCGGCCTCGGTCATGACGATCTCCTGACCTGCAATGTCTGGCATCGACAGGAGGGCGCAGGCGGCTGCTTCTTCCTCTTTGACGCTGACGGTGATCCCCTGCTGGCTGCCGTGGCCGAGAGCAATCTGGCCTACGCCATGGGCATGGCCTATTTTGCCAAGATGACGGCTGAGGTACGTTATGCCGCTGACATCTATGAAAGTCTGGACCCGGCAGATGCGTGAGCCGCTGCGGGCACAGCGACGCCTGGGAGTAGTCTTCTTCCCGGCTTTTGACTGGGCCATCTACGCTACGCATCCAGAACGGGAGGAGCGGCTGCTCTATACGCGCGATCAGCTGCAGGAAGAAGGCCTGTTCGACATCCCTGGTATTACGGAGTACCGTCCGGTCTTTGCTCCGTATACTGCGTTGATGCGGTCACATTTTTGTCTGCCGTCAGTGGAGGATGTGGCTACCGACTCGCACCTGGCTGCTGCTGGCGGGGCTATCACAGCGGCACGTCTGGTCATGGATGGGCAGGAAGAACGGGCCTTCGCTCTGGTGCGCCCGCCGGGCCATCACGCCATGCGCGTGACCCACGGCAATCGCGGCTTTTGCAACATCAATAATGAAGCCGTCATGGTGGAGTATATTCGTGATCATTATCCCCACCCTGACGGCCGACCCTTGCGTATTGCCATTGTGGATACTGACGTGCATCACGGTGATGGTACACAGGATATCTTCTGGAACGATCCGCATACTCTCTTCATCTCATTGCATCAGGACGGGCGTACCCTCTACCCGGGTACAGGCTTTGTGGAAGAGGCCGGCGGCCCGGGTGCACTGGGGCGAACCATTAATATCCCCCTGCCACCTGAAACGACAGATCAGGGATATCTGTACGCCATCCAGCATGCGGTGCTGCCCATACTGGAAGAGTTCAGGCCCGATATTATTATTAATTCAGCTGGGCAGGACAATCATTTTACAGATCCGCTGGCCAATATGCGTCTGACCGCTCAGGGTTATGCAGCCCTCAATGCTGCACTGAATCCGCATATTGCCGTTCTGGAAGGCGGCTATTCCATACAGGGTGCTCTGCCCTATGTGAATATGGGTATCTGCCTGGCGCTGGCCGGGCTTTCGGCAGAGGACATCGTGGAGCCGGGCTTCAGTGAACAGATAACGCGCCAGCAGGCCAAGACAGGCGAATATATTGCCCGGCTTTGCGACAGGGTGGTGGCGCTTTATCGCAAGCCTCCTGTCCGCCCGGCTGAGGGGCAGGAGGAGGATGGCTGGTGGGTGCGGCATAGACAAATCTTTTATGATACTGATATGCTGCGCGAGAGTCAGGCAGAAGCCTGGCGCCTTTGCCCTGACTGTTCGGGCCTGGGACGTATGGAGAGCGCCTCAGAGCGAACGCGCCTTTCACTTTGTCTGCTTGTGCCGCGTCATGCCTGCCCCCGATGTGCAGCAGAGGGGCAGCGCCTGGCTGAAAACGGGCGTAAGAGTGGCCGTTATACCCAGGTACTGATGCTTGAGGGGGACAGGTCTTGACGCTTTCTCTGTTTTCAGGAAAGAAAACGCAGTTTTTCTGACCGTAACCATATCCTGACAATAAGGAGCAGACATGGCGAATATCCTGATTATCGGCGCAGGCGGCGTAGGTAGCGTGGTGGCTCACAAGTGTGCCCAGGCAGCAAAAGCAACGGGCGTTTTCGATAGCATCACCCTTGCCAGCCGTCGCCGTGAGCGTTGCGATACAGTGGCCACCAGCGTCAGGGAGCGCACGGGTTTCCATATGCCTACAGCGCAGGTAGATGCCGACAATGTGCCTGAGCTCTGCGCCCTTCTGCGTGAAGTAAAACCTGATATGGTGCTGAACCTGGCCTTGCCCTATCAGGACCTGCATATTATGGATGCCTGCCTCGAGTGCGGTGTGCATTATCTGGATACAGCCAATTATGAGCCGCTGGATACGGCCAGATTTGAATACAAATGGCAGTGGGCCTATCAGGAACGCTTCCGTCAGGCCGGTCTTACGGCTCTGCTGGGCTCAGGTTTTGACCCCGGTGTCACCAATGTTTTTGCGGCCTGGGTACTCAAGCATGAGCTTGACGAAGTACACGTGCTGGACATCATCGACTGTAACGCCGGTGATCACGGCCAGCCCTTTGCCACTAATTTCAATCCTGAAATCAATATCCGCGAAGTCACTGCCCGTGGCCGCTACTGGGAGCGCGGCGAATGGGTAGAGACCGACCCACTGTCCTGGTCCATGAATTTTGACTTTCCGGACGGCATCGGCCCTAAAAAATGCTATCTCATGTATCATGAGGAGCTGGAATCTCTGGTCCAGAATCTCAAGGGCATCAGACGGGCCCGTTTCTGGATGACGTTTTCCGACAATTATCTGAATCACCTCAAGGTACTGGGCAATGTAGGCATGACGCGCATTGATCCCGTGCGCTTCCAGGGACAGGATATTGTACCCATACAGTTCCTTTCGGCCCTGCTGCCCGACCCATCTTCGCTGGGGCCGCTGACCAGGGGCAAGACCTGCATCGGCAATCTTATGCGTGGGCTCAAGAACGGCAGAGAAAAGACCGTATACATCTATAACGTATGCGATCATGAGGCATGCTATGCTGAAGTGGGTTCACAGGCCATTTCTTATACTACTGGTGTGCCAGCCATGATTGGCGCCAAGATGATGATGGAAGGTCAATGGCTTGCACCCGGCGTCTGGAATATGGAGCAAATGGATCCGGACCCATTCATGGCAGATCTGAAACTCTATGGTCTGCCTTGGCAGTGTGTGGAGATAGGGTAGAGACTGTATGGACTGTCTTGACTTTCTGTTAACGTCAGACGTACCCGCGCCCTGCTTTGTGCTGGACGAAGCCCGGCTGCGGGCTAATGCTGCCATCCTTGACACAGTGCAGCAACGTACTGGTGTGAAGATATTACTGGCTCTCAAGGCTTTTGCGGCCTGGAGTACCTTTCCGCTGTTGTCGCGGGCGGGCTCCGGGCCGCTCTGGGGCGTCTGTGCAAGCTCGGTGGATGAGGCCCGGCTGGGCCGCGAGGATTTTGGCGGCGAAGTGCACGCCTTCGCCGCTGCCTGGACACGGGAGGAAGTGGACGAACTGCTGCCGCTGGTGGACCATTTGGTATTCAACTCTCCAGCCCAGTGGCAGCAGTTTCGCCCTGTGGTTAACGGCTGGAATCAATCTTCTGCGGCAGCTGCAACGGGCAGGATTGTCAGCTGCGGCCTGCGTATCAATCCGGAGCATTCCGAAGGGGCTGTAGCCATTTACAATCCCTGTTCCCCCGGTTCACGCCTGGGTATTCGTCCGTGCCTCCTGCAAGTGCAGGATATGGCTGGCATTTCCGGTCTGCACTTTCATACACTCTGCGAACAGGGGGCTGACGCTCTGGCCCGTACACTTGATGCGGTGGAGCAGAAGTTCGGGCCGTATCTGCCTCTCTGCCGCTGGATCAATATGGGAGGCGGTCATCACATCACCAGAGAGGGCTATGACCTGGATTTACTTTGTGTCTGCCTGGATCGCTGGAGTAAGCGCTATGGAGCACAGCTGTATCTGGAGCCGGGCGAGGCGGTAGCTCTCAATGCTGGCTGGCTTACAGCCACAGTACTGGATATTGTCTCAGCTGACATGCCTGTGGCTGTACTGGACGTGTCTGCGGCCTGTCATATGCCGGATGTGCTGGAGATGCCGTACAGGCCAGAGGTTTTCTACCGTAACGAGAGCAGGCCAGGGGAGCGTCTGCGGGCGGCTGAGGCCGGAGCTGGAGCCTGGACCTGCCGTCTGGCGGGCAAATCCTGTCTGGCGGGTGACGTTATTGGTGAATATTCCTTTGCCCGGCCGCTGGAGCCTGGGCAGCGGCTGGTGTTTGGCGATATGGCCATTTACAGCATGGTCAAGACCACTACCTTCAACGGTCTGCGCCTGCCCTCCATTGCTATCTGTGCAACCGAGGAAGGAGAAATGGTCTTTCGTCTGCTCAGGCAGTTTACTTATCATGATTTCAGAGGGCGGCTTTCCTGAACGCGGGGGAGAGTATTTTCCGGCAAACCTGTCGGAAAATTGCGGGAAGACCGTGCTGAACGCTGCAGAGTAGGCACATGGGATGGCTGCCACGGGCGGCTGCTGCGGGCCAGCGGCATAGGGCCGCTGCCTGCAGGCCAGGCCGATACCGGGCCATGAAATGTCTTCTGCGCTGGCATTGCAGCCGCACTGTCTGAGCCCTTTCGTTTGGGTATATGCCGTGTCATGAGCAGGCCGGGTTCTGGATCCTTCAGGCCTGCCAGATACTGGCTCAGGGTTACAAAACGCTGACAGCCGCCTGCCCGCAGCTGGGCTATGATACGCGGCAGATCATCTACAGTGCGCCTGTATGTGTCGTGAAAAAGAAAAACGCCGCGCAGTGTACCGGTTTCGTATACACTGCCACGCGTACTTGTCTGTTTTGCATAGTCTGCAGGCAGGGTACGCCAGTCGCGACTGTCCATCGACCAGAGTACTATTGTCATGCCAAGCGCTTCTGCAACGTCTACCGTAAAGCTGTCGTAAGCCCCGTATGGGGGGCGAAAGAAAAGCGGCGTCACGCCCATCTCGCGCAGGATGCCATCTGTACGATGGAGTTCTTCTTTTTTCTGGTCTTGAGGGATAACGCGCAGATTTGGGTGTGAGTAGGAGTGATTGCCTATTTCATGCCCTTCTGCCGCGATACGCTGAACTGTGTGGGGGTGATATTCGGCCTGTTTGCCCAACAGAAAGAACGTAGCCGGTATGCCGTATTCAGCCAGGGTATCCAGCAGTTGCGGTGTGTAGCGTGACGGCCCATCATCGAAGGTCAGGGCGCAAAGGTTCTCGGCCATGGGTTGATCCATAATATGATCACCATCTACTACCTGTGCCGGAACTGCCTTGCAGCAAAGCAGCAGAATCAGACACAGCCCTGTGGGCAGCAAATTTCGATATATGCGCGCCATGAGTATCTCTATATGGCCTCCTTCTCGATAATCTCTATCACTACAGGCTGCAGGCCGCAAGGTATCTGTGGCTCAGTGTTCACTGTGTTATGACAGTAAACCGCCCTTAAAAAATTTTTATAAAAAAGACTTGACCTTAATATGATTTTCCCGTATTACTTTTTTCACCGAGAGGGCAGTTAGCTCAGTTGGTAGAGCACCGCCTTCACACGGCGGGGGCCACAGGTTCAAGTCCTGTACTGCCCACCACACGGAGCGGTAGTTAAGACGGTTATAACGCCGGCCTGTCACGCCGGAGGCCGAGGGTTCGAGTCCCTTCCGCTCCGCCACAAAACAAGTTCACTAAGCCCCATAAGGTGTCAAAATCCTTGTGGGGCTTAGCTTTTCAGGAGTCTGTTAGTATCCATTAGTATCAGTCATGTACCCCCGGCAAAGCCGGGGGCTTGTTCCTGTGAGCCGCTCAAAGCGGCTTAATGTTTGGGCCGCCTAAAGGCGGCTATTTCAACAGACTTAGCTGCTCCAAACGTCTGTCTTCTGCTTCCTGATTGCGGATATACTCTCGAAGCATTTCTTCATCGCGGCCCACTGTAGAAACAAAGTAACCTCGTGCCCAAAAGCTTTGACCAATAAAATTCTTTGCTCTACCTTGGACATCCCGTGCTATTGCTATAGCACT
>JAFQNG010000023.1 GCA_017396005.1 Desulfovibrio sp. | reverse complement strand
GCTTGAGGATGGCGGCTAACGATTCCTTCATCTTCGAGCGCGGCACATTCACTTCCTTATGCAGGGCCAAATGTGCGTTGCGGATGCGGGTAAGCATATCCGCAATGGGATCTGTCAACATCGAAAGCTCCTGAGAGTTTGTCTGCGGGGTTAACGGCCCCATGCCGCCACTTCCCGCAATAGGTGCGCCATGCACCCCGGGCGGGAAACCGCCCGGAAATCGTTACCAGCTGGACTTGCGCACGCCAGGCAGTTCGCCCCGCAGCGCCATGTTGCGGAAGCATATACGGCAAATACCGAATTGACGCAAGAAAGCGCGGGGCCGACCGCACAAGGGGCAGCGATTATACGCACGAGAGCTGAACTTGGCTTTGCGCTTCGCCTTGACTTCCAAAGAAGTGCGAGACATACGAACTCCTATTTACGGAACGGCATACCAAGCTGATCAAGGAGGAACTTGCCTTCCTTGTCAGTGGTGGCCGAAGTAACGATGGTGATGTTCATACCCTTGGGGTTTTCCACACGATCCACTTCCAGTTCAGGGAAGATGGTGTGCTCCTTGATGCCAAGGGTAAAATTGCCCCGTCCGTCAAAACCACGGTCAGGGATACCGCGGAAGTCGCGCACACGAGGCAGGGCGAAGTTCATCAGCTTGTCAAGGAAATCCCACATGCGATCCTTGCGCAGGGTCACTCGTACACCAATGGGCATGCCTTCGCGCAGCTTGAAAGCCGCAATGGACTTCTTGGCACGGGTAATCACGGCCTTCTGCCCGGCAATGGCAGAGAGTTCTGCCACGGCTTCTTCCATAAGCTTGTTGTTCTGCGTAGCAGCGCCCAGCCCGATGTTCAGAGAGATTTTTTCGATACCGGGAAGCTGCATGGGAGACTTGTAATTGAACTCCTTCTGCAATACCGGAACCACCTTCTCTCGATATATCTTTTCAAGGCGTGTCATTGTTTCACCTTATTCCATGACTTCGTTGCACTTCTTGCAGAAGCGCACTTTCTTCTGCTTGCCTTCGGACTCGATGTATTTATAGCCTACCCTGGTAGGCTTGGTGCAGGCCGAGCACACTACCATGATATTGGAAACATGAATGGGCATCTCTTTTTCAACAATGCCGCCAGGCTGCTGCGCATACGGGTTGGGGCGCATATGGCGTTTGACCATATTGACCTTTTCCACCAGTACACGATCCTTCTTGCGCAGAATCTTGAGCACCTTGCCGATTTTGCCCTTGTCCTTGCCGGTGATGATCATCACCTTGTCGTCCTTGCGGATGCGATACATTTTCATGACAATCTCCTAGAGCACTTCCGGGGCAAGGGAGATAATTTTCATAAAGTTCTGGGCACGCAGTTCGCGGGCCACAGGACCAAAGATACGCGTACCAACCGGTTCGCCCTGATTGGAGAGCAAAACAGCGGCATTGCCGTCAAACTTGATGTAGCTTCCGTCCATGCGGCGCACTTCCTTGGCAGTGCGTACGATGACAGCCTTCATCACATCGCCTTTCTTCACCTTGCTGTGCGGCATGGCCTCCTTGACAGAAACCATTATGATATCGCCCACAGAGGCGTAGCGGCGGTGCGAACCGCCCAGCACCTTGATGCAGGCCACCTTTTTGGCGCCGGAATTGTCGGCTACCTGAAGCGTCGATTCTACCTGTATCATGGCACTACCCTACACGGCTTTTTCAATGATGGAGACCAGATGCCAGCGCTTGTTGCGTGACAGAGGACGAAACTCCACAATCTTGACCTTATCACCCATTCCGCATTCGTTCATGGGATCATGAGCCGTGAACTTCTTGCGGCGCCTCACATACTTTTTGAGCAGAGGGTGCTTGACCAGGGTTTCAACACGAACAACAATGGTTTTGTCATTCTTGTCACTCACCACAATGCCGGTCAGCGTTCTGCCCTTGCGATCTTCCAGAGCTTGCTGCATTTTCAGGCCCTCTGTTCCTTTTCTTTCAAAACAGTCTCAATGCGCGCCACCTGTTTGCGCATGGCCTTGAGCTCGGAAGTCTTTTCCAGCTGGGCCACTGCATGCTTAAAACGGGCTTGCATCAATTCCTGACGCTGTTCGGACAGCTGAGTGCAAAGTTCTTCGGTGCTCAATTCACGCAAAGCCTTCACATCAGGACGTGCGGCATTGTCATTTTTTTTCTTGGCAGCCATTAGAGCCCCTCCCTCACCACAATAATGGTCTTGACGGGCAGCTTGTGCGCGGCGCGGGTAAGCGCTTCACGGGCCAGATCAAGGCTGACGC
Source organism: Desulfovibrio sp. (assembly GCA_017396005.1). Classification (GTDB taxonomy): domain Bacteria; phylum Desulfobacterota; class Desulfovibrionia; order Desulfovibrionales; family Desulfovibrionaceae; genus Desulfovibrio. The sequence goes on along the minus strand of JAFQNG010000023.1, from coordinate 15,305 downwards.
CCTTGATTTCATACAGGATGCGCCCAGGCTTGACAGGAGCGCACCAGCCCACCGGAGACCCCTTACCGGAACCCTGTCGGGTTTCCAGAGGCTTGGCGGTGACCGGGCGGTCAGGGAATACGCGGATCCAGACCTTGCCGCCACGTTTGATGTGACGCATCATGGCAATACGGGCCGCTTCGATCTGCTGACTGGAAAGATGACCATGCTGCACTGCCTTGAGACCGATATCGCCAAAGGCAATGGAAGCGCCGCGCGTAGCCAGCCCGCGCAACCGGCCTTTCTGCCACTTGCGAAATTTAACTTTTTTGGGCGCAAGCATTATTGTTCAACCTCTTTGTCAAGGATTTCACCCTTGTATATCCACACTTTGACACCAATAATGCCATATGTGGTACGCGCTTCAGCAAAACCATAGTCAATGTCGGCGCGCAGGGTCTGCAACGGCACGCGGCCATCACGATACCATTCGGTACGGGCGATTTCGGCCCCGGCCAGACGACCAGCGCAGGTAACCTTGATACCTTCACCGCCAAACTTACGCGCCATGGAGACAGTGCGCTTCATGGCACGACGAAAAGCAACACGGCGCTCAAGCTGCTGGGCAATATTTTCGGCCACCAGCTGAGCCTCCACTTCGGGACGGCGAATCTCGTTCACTTCAAGCGAGAACTCTCGACCGAACCGCTGGCGAAGGTCGCCACGCAGCTTTTCAATTTCCACACCCTTACGCCCGATAACGATGCCGGGACGGGCGGTGGAAAGAATCAGGCGGACCTTACCGCCAGCACGCTCTATTTCGATCCTGGAAAGACCTGCATGATAGAGAAGCTTTTTGACGTAAGCGCGAATCTTGCTGTCTTCGTAGACAAAGGCAGGGTATTCCTTCTTACTGAACCAGCGGGACTGCCAGTTCTTATTGTACCCAAGCCGGAAGCCAAACGGATGTACTTTCTGACCCATAGCCTATTCCTGCCCTTCTGCGAGTATGACGGTGATGTGGCTGGTGCGCTTGTGAATCTTGGTAGCCCGGCCCTGGGCGCGGGGCATGAAGCGCTTCCAGGTAGGACCTTCATTGACCACGATTTCCTTCACCACCATGGCGTCAACATCAACACCGCCCAGCTGGGAGGCATTGGCGAGGGCGCTCTTGACAACGTTGAGGAGCACACCTGCAGGCTTGTTAGGCGTGAAGCGCAGGATGTTTATAGCTTCTTCTACCCCAAGACCCTGCACGTTCTTGGCCACAAGGCGGGTCTTTCGCGGCGAAACACGCTGGAATTTGGCAATTGCTTTCGATTCCATGATTCTACCCTACTTCTTGCCGGCCTTGGCCTTTTTATCGGCAGCGTGCCCGTGATAGGTGCGCGTGGGCGAAAATTCACCCAGCTTGTGGCCCACCATATTTTCAGTGACAAAAACCGGCACAAACTTCTTGCCATTGTGCACCGCAAATGTCAGCCCAACCATTTCAGGCAGAATGGTCGAACGGCGCGACCACGTTTTAAGCACGCGGCGGTCACCACTGGCCACCGCGGTATCGACCTTCTTCATCAAATGGCCGTCGACAAACGGCCCTTTTTTCAGCGATCTCGGCATGAGTTACTCCTACTTCTGGCCGCGGCGTTTGATGATCAGCCTGGAAGAGGCCTTCTTCTTGTCGCGGGTCTTGTAACCCTTGGCAGGCATGCCCCACGGTGAAACAGGATGACGACCGCCGGAGCTTCTGCCTTCGCCACCACCCAAGGGGTGATCAATGGGGTTCATGGCAACGCCGCGCACCTTGGGACGACGGCCCAGCCAACGGTTACGGCCGGCCTTACCCAAGGAGATATTTTCATGATGAATATTACCCACCTGACCCACAGTAGCCACGCAGGAGGCCAGCACCTTGCGCACTTCGCCCGAAGGCAGGCGCAGCAAGGCATATTTGCCTTCCTTGGCCACAAGCTGGGCATAGGTACCGGCAGCACGGCACAGCTGGCCGCCTTTACCGGGATACAGCTCCACATTGTGGATAACAGTACCAACAGGGATACGGGCCATCTCAAGCGCATTGCCGGGCTTGATGTCGGCCACAACGCCCGTGCGGGAATGTACCCCGCTCATGACGCTGTCACCCTGCTTCAGACCTACGGGAGCAAGGATATAGCGCTTTTCACCATCAGCATAGTGCAGCAGCGCGATACGGGCGGTACGGTTGGGATCATATTCGATATGCGCAACAGTAGCCTCAATACCGGTCTTATCGCGTTTGAAGTCGATGATACGGTACAGACGCTTGACGCCGCCGCCACGACGGCGGCTGGTGACACGGCCACGGTTATTGCGACCGGCTTTCTTGGACAAGCCTTCGGTAAGCGACTTCTCGGGACGCGTCCGGGTGATTTCCTCAAAGTCGGAAACCGTCTGGAAGCGACGCCCCGCGGAGGTCGGTTTCAGCTTACGGACAGCCATGATTACACTCCCTCGAAGAACTCGATTTTATCGCCCTGGCGCAGCGTTACGTACGCCTTCTTCCACCCAGGCTTACGGCCTACCACGCGACCCTGGCGCTCTCTGCTGGAGGGCGCACGGCGTACCACGTTGACCGCTTCAACTTTTACATCAAAAGCCTTTTCCACAGCCTGCTTGATCTCAAGCTTATTGGCCCTGGTATGCACAAGGAAGGCCACCTGCTGCGCCTCATCCTTGAGGATGGTCGTCTTTTCGGTCAGCAGTGGCTTAAGCAGAACATTTGCGGATTCCATAGTTATTAGGCCCCCTTTTTGGCAAAACGGGCCTGCACCTGCTCCACCGCGCCTTCAAACAGCACAAGCTGCTTGTGCCTGAGCACTTCCAGCACACTGAGGCGCTCGGGGGTGATCAGGGTAAGGCCGGGAATATTGCGGGCCGAACGATTCAGCGTTTCGTCAGCTTCAGGCGTTACGATGAGGGCTTTGCCCAGGCCAAGTGCACCGGCGACTCTGGCAAAATGCTTTGTTTTGGCTTCAGGCAGCTCAATACCCTTGACCACCAGCAGATTTTCAGCAGCAAGACGGCTTGAGAGTGCCATCTTCAGCGCCAGAGCACGCACCTTGCTGTTGACCTTGAAGCTGTAGTCACGAGGGCTGGGGCCGAAAATGATGGCCCCGCCACGCCAGACAGGCGAACGATTAGATCCGGAGCGGGCGCGCCCGGTGCCCTTCTGCTTCCAGGGCTTCGACCCGCCGCCGGAAACAAAGGCGCGGGTCTTGGCATTATGCGTGCCGGCACGCTTGGCCGCCATCTGAGCGCGCACGACGAGGTTGAGGATCTCGGGCCTCACCTCGACTTCGAACACATCGGAAGCCAGCGTCACTTCGCCGCTTTCCTGCTTGTTCTGGTCATATACTTTCACGGTAGCCATGTTGCTCCCCTACTGCTTGCGGATCAGCACCAGCCCATTCTTGGGGCCAGGCACAGAACCCTTGACCAGGATGACATTGTCCTCAGGACGCACAGCCAAGATCAGAAGGCCCATTTCAGTCACGGTTTCATTACCCCAGTGGCCAGCCATCTTGCGGCCTTTGAATACATGACCGGGGAAGGTATTATTACCGATAGAACCGTTATTGCGATGCACCTTTTCACAACCGTGAGAATCCTTGGAGCCAGCAAAGTTCCAGCGGCGCATCCGGCCCTGATACCCCTTGCCCAGGCTCTTGGCAGTCACCTTGACCACATCGCCAGCATTAAAAATATCTACGGTGAGCTTCTGCCCGAGTTCATGCTCGGGCGCTCCCTGAAGGCGAATCTCGCGTGTATGGCGATAAAGACCTGCGCCCGCCTTGCCAAAATGGCCCTGCATGGCCTTGCTCACATGCTTTTCCTTGGCTTCGGTCAGCGCGATCTGCAGCGCGTTGTAGCCATCCTTTTCTACGGTCTTGACCTGGGTGACCGGGCAGGGGCCAGCCTCAATGACCGTCACGGCCACGGCAGAACCGTCCCCGGCGAAGATGCGGGTCATGCCAAGTTTGCGACCCAAAATTCCCAATTTCTCAGCCATGACTGCCTCTCGCTAGAGCTTGATTTCTACGTCAACGCCGGCGGGCAGGGAAAGCTTGCCCAAGGCATCAACGGTCTGCTGCGTGGGTTCCAGAATGTCCATCAGACGCTTGTGGATACGCATCTCGAACTGCTCCCGGGACTTTTTGTCCACATGCACGGAACGCTGAATGGTGTATTTATGGATATTGGTAGGCAGGGGAATGGGCCCCGCCACGCCAGCACCGGTGTTGCGCGCCGTATCCACGATTTCCGCAACGGCTTTATCCAGAATGCGGTAATCGTAGGCTTTGAGCTTGATCCGAATGCGATCGCTGCTAACAGTTGTCATCGTGCCTACTCCGTTTGCAAAAACATCCCGCCGGCCCTGAACTGCCGACGCGGGCTCCTTCACAGCATACGCGGGCCGTTGTTACGACCCCAAGGCCAACACATGTGGCGACCGGGAGAATTGCACGGGCTGCGCTTTTGCGCGCATCACACCTGAAATCAGGAATTCGGAAGATAGGGATGCCTGAGCGTCCGGCATCATCCGTGTGATGCTTCCCGGCGCAGCCCAGGCCTCATCGCTTATAGAAAAGCGATATGGCGGTCCCGCAGGGTCACCAAACAGGGGCTATACCCCTTTACACCTTACAGCCCTGGGTCGCACAGGCTTGTGCCTGGCGGGATCCATATGCGGGCTGGAACGGCTCGACATCATTAGGCATTTGGCAACGCCTGCGAATGTCAAAACCCGACCGTGCATGATATCATGCCGGTTTCGGGCACAGCAGGGCAGGCTCAACCTGCCCTTCCCTGCCGTCCAGGGAGTGCCCAACAGAATATATTCTGTCGAAGCGACCTTTAGATAGACGAAACAGAGCCTGTAGTCAAGTCTGTGCTCAAATTTTATCAAATTTCATGCGTCAGCAAAGGCGAGACCCGGGCTTCGGCCTTTTGCAGATCATCCTATACCTGCGTTTTATTTTTCGCCCAGTAGAGCACGGGCATAATCGGCCCCGTTAAACGGCCGCAGATCTTCCATCTTCTCACCCAGGCCCACATAGGTAATGGGCAAATTATACTCCATAGCCACGGCGATGGCCACTCCGCCCTTGGCCGTGCCATCCAGTTTGGTGAGGATGAGTTCGTCAACTCCGGCGGCCTCCTTGAACAGCCTGGTCTGCGAAAGAGCATTCTGCCCCGTAGTGGCGTCCAGCACAAGAATGCTTCTGTGCGGTGCGCCGGGATGCTTCTTGCCCAGCACCTGACGAATCTTACCCAGCTCTTCCATGAGATTGACCTTGGTCTGCAAACGGCCGGCCGTATCCACCAGCAGGATGTCCACATTTTCTCTGACAGCTCTGTCCATGGCTTCATAAGCCACCGAGGCAGGGTCTGATCCGGCAGGTCGTGCATGAAAAAGTGCACCCGCACGTTCGGCCCAGACCTGCATCTGCTCAATGGCAGCTGCGCGGAAGGTATCGGCTGCAGCTATCATAACAGTCTTACCCTGCATGCGTGCACGATGGGCCAGCTTGGCGATGGTGGTGGTTTTGCCTGCACCATTGACGCCAATGAGCAGGATTACCTCTGGCCGGTTGACAGCACTGATGCGGGGCGGCATGCGAAAGATCTCTTCCAGCTCCGCCATGAGCAGACTGCGCACTTCTTCGGTATTGACAGCCCTGGTCTTGCGAGCACGCTCCTTAAGGCGTTCCACCAGCTTCAGAGCAGGTTCATACCCAAGGTCAGCCATAATGAAGAGCTCTTCCAGCTCTTCCCAAAAAGCATCTGTCAGCTCACCATGCCCGGCGAACAGTGCATCAAGCCCTCGGGAAAGCTGTTCTCTGGTACGCGAAAGCCCCTGACTGATCTTGAGGAAGAGGCGGTTGCGCTCATCCTCCTCGTCTTCCAGATCCAGAGCCAGAGCCAGGCGATATTGCAGCTCTGAACGGAATTCCTCCAGATAGCGGTATTCCATACGTTCAAGCCAGCTTCTGAAATCTGTGACAAAACTTTCCACTTCATCAGAAGGTGCTTCCAGCGCACGCAAAAGAAAGGCCAGCCTCTGCCAGAGTTCTTCTCCAGCTTCCTCTACACCTTCCAGCACAATCTCAAGCCAGGCAGAAAGACGAGGCTCTGCCTCACGCAAGCGCAGCAGAAGCGCGTCATCTGCTCCTTTATCCGTAGAAGAGGTAACCATTGGCGTTGAAGACAACGCTTCTTCAGCAACTGGAAGCTCCTCTGCCATCTCAAATGCAGAAGAAGCAGTTTCTGTACCGGCTCCCGAATCTGACTGTACCGTAATTTCAACAGGTTCCGAAGTTTCTGACGGCGCAACGGGCTCAGCCTGCTGCACTGAGGGTACCTCAGCTTCCAGTACCAGTGCCTGCTGTATCTCGACAGACTGCGCAGTCTCACTGCTTAGTGCGGTATCTGAGGCATCACTCTGTATGTTCTCCGGCTTCTGCGGCTCAGACTGAGAATCCTCCCCCTTGGGCTGACCACCAAAAAATTTTTTTACAGCTGAAAAAAAGCCCATGGCAGCTCCTTTTGCGAAGTTATATTTTGTAATCGCCTTTCTGTCTTGCCATCCGCAGCACAGCCAGTTCTCCACGCCCCCAGACGCAGAGAGCAGCAAACCAGGCCAGAACCCCGGCTGCGATACTCAGCATCAGAGAAAACCAGAGCCCCGACGGCAGACAGGCCAGAGCGCCTCCTGCCGCCAGGCCGGCTGCCAGCGCCGCTCCTGCCTGTCGACACAAAATGCCTAGCTGAACAAGACAAATGCTCTGCTCCCTGCAGCGCAAAGTCTCTTTCATCCCCCGCGTCAGCAGCCAGGCCTGACAGCAGGCACCCAGACCAACCGCCAGGGCTGGCACCATTATGGACAGGCTTTCCAGTGCAGCACCGACAAAACTATGACGCAGGATAACCGCCGCTGCAAGCGTGACCAGTACTGCCGCACCAGTGCTCCAGGCCGTATGCCGCACCAGACCCAGGGCATTGCAGCCAGCCAGCAGGCAACGGTTACAGGTAAAGACAGGCAATGCCGGCAGATAGGCCCAAAGGGCCAGAGCCGTTCCACGAACCGCCTCCTGCTCAAAGGCCCCATAATAGAAAAGACACTCTACCAGCTGCGGCCCTACAGCCCAGAGCCCGGCAGCGGCTGGCAGAGAAAGCAGCAGGGCCCAGCGTATGGCCTGCGACAAACATTGAGAGAAACCCGCAAGATCATGCTGTGCGACAAGACGACTTAATACAGGCAGACTGGCCATGCCAAGACAAGCTCCCAGCAGGCCCATGGGCAATTCCAGGAGACGTTCGGCATAATAGAGGGTAGATATGTATCCTTCACCCAGACCTGAGGCCAGCGCCATGGCAGCCAGCATGGACAGCTGAGGAGCGGCCGCCCCCAGAACACCTGCGGGCAACCGGACCAGACAACGCCATGCATCTCTCCTCTCCCGGGAGCCTGACACAAAGCCCAGAATGCGAAAATCAGGCAGAGCCCGGCTCAGCCCCAGCCACTGCACCAGCCACTGTACCAGACCGCCCAGCAGCATACCCCAGGCCAGCGCCGCTGCAGGCTCCCAGGAACAGAAGACTGCAGCGGCCATGGACATCAGCATGCTCAGATTGAATACAGCGGGTGACAGTGCTGGCAGCCAGAAAATCTGGCAACTGTGCAGAACTGCCATAGCCAGAGCCGCCATACCGGCCGTAAAGACATACGGGAGGCAGATGCGCAGCAAATCTGTCGTCGTTGCCAGTTCCAGCTCAGAGAAACCCGGTGCCAGCACTGCTGCCAGCCAGGGGGCAGCACACAGACCAGCAAGGCTCAGCGCCAGCAGGCTCAGGCCCAAACGCCAGAACATGGCTGCAGACAGCGAAACCAGGGCCTGCCGCTGCCCCAGGCCTGTCCTCTGCTGCACCAGAGATGCGGTCATAGTCATGGAGAGCGAGCCCTCTCCCAGCAGGCGGCGTAACGTATGTGGCAGCCGCATGGCCACTACCAGAGCGTCAGCCATGAATCCGCTACCCAAAAGCCACGCCATACCCATATCTCTGAGCAGGCCCAGTATACGCGAAAAAAGTGTCAACCCCGCTATGAGAGCCGCAGTATGCAGTAATGCAGGCCTCTGGCTGCGCGGACAGGCATTACCGGGGGCATTATCCCACCGTTCAGGGTCGATGCGGCTCTGCTTCGCTACGCCAGGCACGCACTACCTCACGCACTGCCTCATCCTGCTCTGGTGGCATTTTTTTGAACTCTTCGGCAAAAACATGAATCTGCGTCCCCCCTCTGGGGACAAAAAGCCCCTTTACCCTGCACCAGCAGGGTTGCAGCAGCGTACAGATATCTTCCAGCACCGTATTGGTGATGGTCTCCATAAAAGACTGATGGTTACGAAAGGCGAACATATAAAGCTTGAAACTCTTGGACTCTACGCAAAGCCTGTCTGGCACATATTCCAGTGTAATGGTGCCAAAATCCGGCTGCCCTGTGACTGGACAGAGGGATGTGAATTCAGGAAATGATATACTGACAATATAGGGTCGCCGAGGATAACAATTGGGGAAGGCCTCCAGCAGCTGAACACTGGGGCCGCCATCTGGCGCAGGCAGACGCCCGGCACCAAGAAGACGCAGGTTCCGGGTTTCGTCCCGGCTATGGCTTGTCATAGGAAACTCCTTGCGTTTGGACGACTTGTAACCCATTGTGCTTGTGGCTACAATAGGTGCTTTGATGTGCCAGCATGGGGGAGCATATGCCATTTGCACTATGTTTGCATACCTGCCGAAAAGGAGACAGCCTGCCTCTCCTGCCTGCGACAGCTGTTTATGAATCCTGGCCCTGCCACAGGCTTGAGGACGACCGCACCGGGGCCATGGTCAATCTGAACTGTCTGGCGGCAGGTACACACTTTGTCACTACGACCCCTGAGGGTATTGCCCTTTTCAAATTGACCGGGCATATCTGTCTGCCACGCCCACAGGGAGGACATGCGCTTTTCTGCCCCCTGCTGACGGCGCTGGAGGATTGCTCTGCCGGGCAAACACACCTGACTGTCCGTAAGGAGGGCTATTCTCTGGCCTGGGTAACTCTGTCTGACAAGGGTTCACAGGGATTGCGTGAAGACTTGAGCGGTCCGGCCATAGAAGATCTGGCGTCCTGTTATCTGCCCCTTTGCCATTGCCAGGGTTTTTTACTGCCTGACGAGCCGGATGAACTGCGCTCCCTGCTGACAGACCTGGCCCTGCATCAGCGTTATGACATTATCTGTACCACAGGCAGTACAGGCCTTTCCCCTCGTGATATTGCGCCGCAGGTCACCAGTGCCCTGCTGGACATGCCCCTGCCCGGCTTCACACAGGCCATGATGGCTGCCAGTCTGGCCGTGACGCCGCATGCCGTCATTTCTCGGGCAGCAGCAGGCGTGCTGGGACAGAGCATTGTCATCAATCTGCCCGGCAGCAAAAAGGCGGCCCTGGAAAACCTGCGCGCCGTCCTGCCCGCCCTGCCCCATGCCCTGAACAAACTGCACGGCGACCCTGCCGACTGCGGAGGCTAAACATGCGTACCCCTTTAGGACAGATGGCCGACATCTGCCGGATGATCAAGATTGAGCATTCCATCTTTGCCCTGCCCTATGCCTGGGCAGGGGCTGTGCTGGCCGCACGCGGCCTGCCGCCGTGGCGTGAACTGCTCTTTCTGACCCTGGCCATGGTGGCCGTACGATCCTTTGCCATGACCTTCAACCGCCTGGTAGACCTGCCCTTTGACCGTGCCAATCCACGTACGCAGGGGCGTCCTCTGGTCACAGGTGCTGTCAGTGTCACACAGACCTGGACATTCTGTGGGCTCTCGGCACTGCTTTTCATCACCTTCTGTGCCGGTCTGAACACTGTCTGCCTCTGGCTTGCCGTGCCGGCCCTGCTCTTCGCCGCCGTGTACAGCCTGCTCAAGCGCGTCAGCCATTTCTGCCACTTCTGGCTGGGGGCCACCCTGGGCCTGGCTCCACTGGCTGGCTGGTTGAGTGTAGACCCTGCAAGCCTGGGCCTTGCTCCAATCATGCTCTTTCTGGCTGTAACTTTCTGGGTAGCCGCTTTTGACATCTATTATGCCTTTCAGGATATGGATTTCGACCAGAACGCGGGCCTGCATTCCATACCGGCTGTCTATGGACCAGATACTGCCCTGGCTCTGGCAGCCTTTGCCCACTGCATGACGTTCATCTTCCTTCTGCTGACAGGCCTTGCTGCCGGCCTTTCCTGGCCCTGGTATCTGATCTGCCTGGGCATCGGCCTGCTGCTGTCCTGGGAGCACAGGCTCATGCGCCCGCAGGATCTGCGCCATGTCAATACGGCCTTTTTTACCCTTAACGGCATCATCTCGCCTGTAGTCCTGGCAGGGGTCATGCTGGGTATTTTCGTGTGAGGAGACAGCATGCCGCGAAAAAAGCAGTATCAATGGCAGGCTGACGGCAATCCTGAACAGCAGGAGAGCCCCAGCCGTTCTGCCAAGAAACGTCACTGTCATGCTCTGCAGGCTCTGGGCGAGGAACTGACCCGCCTTGCCCCTGCCCAATGGCAGGGCATGGATTTGCCGCCGGACATGCAGGAGGCTCTGCGCCTCTTTGCGCGCATCCGTGACAAGGAGGCCAGACGCCGGCAATTACAGTACATAGGCCGCCTCATGCGCCATGTGGACGCAGAGGCCCTGCAGGCACAGATCGCCGCCCTGCGGGATGCGGGCCCTCTTCCTCCCCGCACGGTATGACCTGATAACGCCAGACAAAGGGCCTGTACATTTTTTTCGAAAATCAGGACATACTGCTTGACCATGAGCACGTCTTAGTATATACATACTTTTCGTTACATGCCCTTGTAGCTCAGTCGGTAGAGTGCATCCTTGGTAAGGATGAGGTCACCAGTTCAATCCTGGTCAAGGGCTCCAGAAATTTCTCTACATTCGTGTACAGAAAACCCGCAAGCTTGACGCCATGCGGGTTTTCTGCTTTTTGCGCATCCAGCCATGTCAAAATTCGGCTGTAAAGCAGGCTTTTGACAAATTTTCGTGGCCTGCTATGCTGCTGTTCTGTTATGACATCTTCTTTTCAGGGGGCGATTATGGCTTTTTCCAACCTGTTTCAGCGGCTGTTCAATACTGTTTCGCCTCCTGATGACGATGATGATATGGACGGCGAAGCCCCTCCCTTTGAACTCGGCCAGAATATCCGCATGGCCCTTGCCCTTGTGGTGGTTATTGTGGCAGCGTGCGTCACATGGTGGATAATGGTATGAGCACACGGCAGCTCTGGCGGCTCACTGTACGTGATGAATTTTGTGCCGGGCATGCGCTCAGGCACTATCAGGGCAAGTGCGAGCGCCTGCATGGGCATAACTTTGGTGTGGAATTATGCGTAGAAGGGGAAAAACTGGCTGACGGCACTGAAATGCTGCTGGATTTCAAGGTATTGAAAACCATCCTCAAAGAAGTACTGTCCAGCCTTGATCACTGCATCCTCAACGAGCAGCCCCCTTTTGACGAGATTAACCCCTCGTCTGAAAACCTGGCCCGCCACATCTGGCAGGAGGTCATGCAGCGGCTGTCTGCCCACCCTGACCCACAGGCCCGCCTGGTGCGACCCCATAGCGTTACAGTGGCAGAAAAAGGGCAGCAGAGTGCCACTTATATGGAGCTGATGGCCTAGTGGCGCAGGCTTTGTGCATTCTGCACGCCAACTGCCAGGGGGATGCACTGCGCCCCCTGCTGGAGAACAGCCCGGCTTTTGCCCGCTATTTCCATATCCGGCAGTATCACAATTATGCCCGTCCGCAGATGGCTGAGGCAGATCTTGAGCAGTGCGCTCTCTTTCTGCATCAGTACCTGGCACCGCGCTGGGGCACACTGTCTACAGAACAGATGCTGACACGCCTGCCCTCAGGCTGCAGCCATGTGGAAATTCCCAATCTTTTTTTCAAGGGCTACTGGCCGTTCTGGACGAGCGCCCAACAGGGCATCAATTTCACTGACAGCCTGCTGGAAAGCCTGCTGGCAAAAGGGCTGCCCCCTGCTGACGTCCTCCGCCTCTATCTGCACGCGGCCCCATCCCTGCTGGGCAACGTAGCTGCCATCGCAGAGGCCTCTCTGCGACAGGAGGAAGCCAAGGAGGCCGGCAAGGCCATTGGCTGCGCCCATATTCTGCGAGAACGCTGGCAAACGGAACAGCTGTTCATCACTGTCAATCACCCGTGTAAAGAGCTTGTCTGCCATGTGGCTGACAGCCTGCTGCGCCATCTGGGCCTGGGCCCTCTGCCGGACGGTCTGCGCCGGGCCTATACGCACCCGCAGGAGGATTTCTGGCTGCCCATCCATCCTGCTCTGGGGCCGATGCTGGGCCTTCCCTTTGCCACAGTGCAGCGGCGATACCGCATTTTTGAGGCCAATCTCACCCACAGTGAATATATCAGCTGCTATCTGGCCTGCCGCCAGCACGGTGTCAACGACCTGCTGACCCTTCTGCGCCATCTGCCACAGGGGCAGGGTGTGCCCCGGCTTTGCGCCTGAACAGGGCTTGCCCGTCCCCTGCCTTTGCGTATATCGTGATAACGGCTCTCAGGCCATATTTCAGTAAGGAGAACCCTCATGAACGTACTGATGCTCAACGGCAGCCCCCATACGAAAGGCTGCACCTATACCGCCCTCTCTACTGTGGCAGCCCAGCTGGAAAAACACGGTATTACCAGCAGGATCATACAGGTGGGCAGCCAGGCTGTACGCGGCTGTATTGCCTGCTGTAAATGTGCAGATACCGGCCGCTGTGTCTTTGAAGACGACAGCGTCAATGAAGCCATAGACCTCCTGCGTCAGGCCGACGGCCTTGTGATCGGCTCCCCGGTCTATTACGCCGGGCCAAACGCCACGCTCTGTGCCTTTATGGACCGCCTCTTTTTTATGAAGGCCGCGCCCTATGCCTTCAAACCGGCAGCCGCTGTGGTCAGCTGCCGCCGGGGCGGTGCCAGCGCCTCATTTGACCGCCTCAACAAATATTTCACCATAGCACGCATGCCTGTGGTGGCCTCTCAATACTGGAATTCGGTGCACGGCAATACACCTGAGGAGGTCATGCAGGACAAGGAAGGCCTGCAGACCATGCGCACCCTGGGCGATAACATGGCCTGGCTCATCAAATGTATTCAGGCCGGCAAGGCAGCAGGTATTGAGCCGCCCACACCTGAAGCCTGGGAAAAAACCAACTTCATCCGCTGATATCCATAAAAAAGCTCTGCCGGGCGGCATGGGCCATCCGGCAGAGCTTTTTTTCTGTCATCAGCCTGCTATACAGAAGCTGATGTCCAGCCCAGAAACATTCTGTAGGCCTGATTGTCGCTCTCATCCACATTGGGATAGCCCATACGCTCTACCCGACGCAAAAAGTCCTCAAAGGCATCACACTTCTCTGGCGGCACTTCAAAGCCTACCAGCACACGGCCATAGTCTGCCCCGTGATAGCGGTACTGGAAAAGCGTGATATTGAATTCCACACGCATGGCCTCCATGAAGTCCAGCAGGGCACCGGGCCGCTCAGGAAAGGCAAAACGCAAAAGGTGCTCATGCGCTACCTGCGGCGCATTGCCACCTACCATATGGCGCACATGCAGCTTGGCCAGCTCGTTATCACTGAGGTCACAGGCGCTGAAGCCCTTGCCCTCCAGGTCTGCCAGAACTTCGGCCACATCTTCGCGCCCCTGGATCTTGATGCCCACCAGCACACGCGCCTTTTCCGGGTCGGCAAAACGGGTACTGAGCTCAGTGATGCTGCGCTTGCCTATGGCAGTGCAGAGCTGACGAAAACTGCCCATTTTTTCAGGGATGGTCACAGCCAGCAGGGCTTCACGCTGTGCGCCGATCTCTGAACGGTTGACCACATGGCCCAGACGGTCGAAATTCATGTTGGCGCCACTGACCACTGCAATGAGTGTGGTGTCTCTGAGGCCACCGGCAGTGGCATAGCTGCGCAGACCCGCCAGAGAGAGCGCCCCGGCAGGCTCTGCCACCACGCGGGTATCTTCGAAGATATCCTTGATGGCCCCGCAGATGGCATCTGTATCCACAGTCACGATATCATCCAGAAAATCCCGGCAGAGAGCAAAGGTCTCATCGCCTACACGTTTTACAGCCACGCCGTCGGCAAAAAGCCCTACATCGCTCAGATCAACCGGATAGCCGGCCATGACCGACTGACGCATGGCGTCCGAATCCACCGGCTCCACGCCGATGACGCGGATCTCAGGGCGCAGGCTCTTGATATAGGCAGCCACACCTGCGGCCCGGCCACCGCCGCCAATAGGTACGAAGACGGCGTGAATGGCGTCTGGATGCTGCCGCAGAATCTCCATGCCGATGGTGCCCTGCCCGGCAATGACGTCAGGGTCATCAAAAGGCGGGATGAAGACCGCACCGCTCTGGCGGATGAGCTCCTGCGTGTGCAGCCAGGCATCGCTGAAGGATTCGCCCGAAAGCACTACCTGCCCTCCCAGACGCCGTACAGCAGATATCTTGATGGCAGGTGTGGTCACAGGCATGACAATAGTGGCTTCGCAGCCCAGCCTGCGGGCCGAAAGGGCCACCCCCTGAGCGTGGTTGCCCGCTGACGCCGCTATAACACCCCGACGCAGCTCTTCAGGAGAAAGGCGGGCCATCTTATTGTACGCACCGCGCAGTTTGAATGAAAAAACCGGCTGCAGATCTTCCCGTTTGAGCAGCACCTTATTGCCCAGACGCCGGGACAGGCTGCGGGCCTCGTCTAAAGGGGTTTCCACGGCCACATCATAAACCCGGCTCAACAGTATCCGGCTAAGATAATCCTTGCGACTTTCCTGCATCTGTTTCCCTCTCTGGCTGAAAAGGCCTTGTAATCCGGGCCTCTTGTACACCTGTCGGGATCAATTCACAAGAGAGGTGCCCCATCGGACGATACGCCGCATGCCTACAGGCTCTTGATGACATTTTTGACTGAGCCGATGATATTGTCAGCATCCATATTCATATCAAGCAGTAGAGGCTCATAGCCTGCAGAAATATTGTCAGCGCAGAAAATGACAGTCCAGGGTGTGTGATATCGGGCCATCAGCACACGCCTGAAGCTGTAGGCTGTCTTGTTATCCTCATCAGTATGTTCAATGAGACAGACTGTCTTTTCTTTCGGGCTTTTGAGCGTGGTATCGATCATGACGATATCGCCGGGATTGATGGTCGGCTGCATGGAGAGGTCCTGTATGGGCAT
>JAFQNG010000022.1 GCA_017396005.1 Desulfovibrio sp. | reverse complement strand
TATGCCTCATATTTATGGTTATCTTGAAAAAAATCTAAATATTGTCAAGGTCAGAATGACCCTGCTGACTGACAGACATGCTCTTTACAAGGCGCTGCGGCCCGTGTATAAAGGTCCATCCACAATCTATATCACAATACCTTGATATGCAGATATTAACAAACCCACAGAATCTGATGGAACTATGCCGTCAATGGCATGCGGCGGGTGACGATATCGCCCTGGTACCCACCATGGGCTATTATCACGCCGGGCATGAAGACCTGATGCGCCATGCCCGCACACTTGCTCACCGTATGGTGGTGAGCCTCTTTGTCAATCCAGCACAGTTCGGCCCCGGTGAAGACCTCGAAGCCTACCCGCGTGACCCGGAACGCGACAGCGCCATTGCTGCCAGCCTGGGCGCAGATATCCTTTTCATGCCAGAGCCAGGCAGCATGTATGCTCAGGACCATGCTACCTGGGTGGAAGTGCCTGACCTGGCCAAAGGTCTTTGCGGCCAGAGCAGGCCTGTTCAT
Organism: Desulfovibrio sp.; assembly: GCA_017396005.1. Classification (GTDB taxonomy): domain Bacteria; phylum Desulfobacterota; class Desulfovibrionia; order Desulfovibrionales; family Desulfovibrionaceae; genus Desulfovibrio. The sequence goes on along the minus strand of JAFQNG010000022.1, from coordinate 19,134 downwards.
TTTCGTGGTGTCTGCACAGTGGTGCTCAAGCTCTTTATGCTCAGTCAGGCAAATATTGCTGTTTTCGGGCAAAAAGACTGGCAGCAGCAGGCTATCATCCGCTGTATGGTGCGGGACCTTAATCTGCCTGTACGCATTGAAACCCGCCCCACTGTGCGCGAGGCTGACGGTCTGGCGCTTTCCTCCCGCAATGTCTATCTGACGCCTGAAGAACGTGCTCAGGCCCCGCAGATACGGCAAGGCCTTTTACGTGCACAAGAGCTAGCCCAGGCAGGAGAGCATCGCGCCGGGGTCATCCGTGACAGTGTGCTGGCCTGGTGGGCACAACATCTGCCTCTGGGCAGGCTTGACTATCTTTCCATCGTTCACCCTGAAACGCTGGCTCCGCTGGATACAACGGATGGCTCGGCCCTCATGGCCTGTGCTGTACGCATGGGCAAAGCCCGCCTTATCGACAATATCTTGCTGCGTCCGTAAGCGGGCGTCACGAAAGGAGATCACATATGCAAACCAAGGGAAAATATTTTTTTACTTCCGAGTCTGTTACCGAAGGCCATCCTGACAAGGTAGCTGACCAGATTTCTGATGCTATTCTGGATACCATTCTGGCTCAGGACGCTGATGCCCATGTGGCCTGTGAAACACTGGTGACTACGGGCATGGCCGTCATTGCCGGTGAGATCAGCACGCGCGGCTATGCCGACTTCGCCACCGTAGTACGTGATACCATCAAAGAGATTGGCTACAACAGCTCTGAAATGGGTTTCGACTGGCAGACCTGCGCGGTCATCTCCTCTATCGACCGACAGTCACCAGACATCGCCCAGGGTGTTCTGCGCAACAATCCTGAAGATCAGGGGGCAGGCGACCAGGGCATGATGTTCGGCTTTGCCTGTAATGAAACCGCCACCCTCATGCCGGCCCCCATCTACTGGGCACATCAGCTGTCACAGCGTCTGACCCATGTGCGCAAGTCCGGTATTGTAGACTTCTTCCGCCCGGACGGTAAGACTCAGGTCTCCTTTGAATATCACGACGGTAAACCCGTACGTATCAACAATGTAGTCGTATCTACCCAGCATGCAGCCAGCGCCAGTCAGGAGGATGTGGCCGAAGCTGTCAAGCGTGAGGTCATCCGTCCTGTCCTGGAGCCTTCCGGATATTTTGACGAAAAGAATTGCGAAATCTTCATCAATACCACCGGGCGTTTTGTAGTTGGCGGTCCCATGGGCGACTGTGGCCCGACTGGTCGCAAGATTATCCAGGATACCTATGGTGGCAGCGGGCATCATGGCGGTGGTGCCTTCTCTGGTAAGGACCCCTCCAAAGTGGACCGCTCAGGCGCGTATATGGGCCGTTACATTGCCAAGAATGTCGTTGCCGCTGGTCTGGCGCCTGTCTGTGAAGTGCAGATCGCCTACTGCATCGGCGTAGCCCAGCCAGTGAGTGTGCTGGTTTCTTCGCAGGGCAGCAGCGAAATTCCTGATGAAGTTCTGACTAAGGCTGTCCGGGAGGTCTTTGACCTGCGGCCCTACTTCATCACCAAACGGCTTGATCTCAAACGCCCCATCTATGCCAAGACCTCCTGCTACGGACATTTTGGTCGTGAACTGCCGGAATTCACCTGGGAAACTACTGACGCCGTGGCGGATTTGCGTACTGCTGCCAAAGTATAGATATCCCGTTTCAGCAAGCTGCAAAAGCCCGGCTCTGCCGGGCTTTTTAGTAAGCATCCAAAACCCTGCTTCATTCATTTGCCTCAGTCTCGACTTGACTTGACAGTTTGCATATGAAGTAAGTCAGCGATGCCTTGCTCCAACTGGGATAGGCTTGCTTTATTTTTTCTTTCTGGAGGTTGGAAATATGGTTGGAAAATTTTTTTTCCAAAGAGAAAGGGGTTGCGGTTTTTACCACAACCCCTTGAAATCTCTGGTGGAGCTGGACAGAATTGAACTGACGGCCTCTTGAATGCCATTCAAGCGCTCTCCCAACTGAGCTACAGCCCCGTAACAAAAAAGATATTAACCAAAAATTCTAAAGAGTCAAGAAAAATCTCAATCTTCCCAAAATTTATTTCAGTCCTGCCAGAGCGTCGCCAACACGCCCCAGAGCACTGGCCAGAACATCGTCTGCAACAGCGTAGGAGAAGCGAATGCAGGCATCATCTCCAAAGGCAGCACCCGGCACCAGGGCAACATGAGCCGTATCGAGCAGCCAGGTACACAGCTCAGTAGAATTATGGATCTGATTTCCATAATAGGCATGCACATCCACAAAAAGATAGAAAGCCCCATCAGGCGTTGGGCAGACTGCCTTATCCCAGCTGCTGATAATATCCATGGCCATATCACGCCGCCGCAGGAAGGCCGTGCGCATCTCGTCCAGATAGTCAACAGGGCCCTCAAGAGCTGCTACAGCCGCCTTCTGAGCAATGGAACAGATGCTGGAAGTGCTGTGTCCCTGCATGGAGGATATCTTTTTGATCAGCTCCGGATGTGCAGCCAGAAAGCCGATGCGCCAGCCGGTCATGGCATAGCTTTTGGAAGTACCGTTGAGTACAGCTACCTGTTCAGGGCAGGACTTGAACCAGTGGATGGCACTGGTCATACGTGCGGGCGGGAAAATCAGCTGGTCGTAAATCTCATCGGAAAGTACAAAAATGTCTTTTTCCAGAGCCCACTCCATAATCTGTGTAAACTCTGCTTCAGTATAAACAGCACCACTGGGATTACTTGGCGAATTGAGAATAAGCAGTCTGGTTTTGTCTGTAGTTCTGGCCTGCAGCATGTCAGGCGTAACTTTGAAACCGAGTTCTGCCCCTGCAAAGACGGGTACCGGTACACCACCTGCCAGCTCCACCATATCAGGATAGCTCAGCCAGTAAGGTGCTGGAACAAGCACTTCATCGCCGGGATTGATGGTAGCCTGAATGAAGTTGTACAGACAGTGCTTGCCACCGGCGCCGATGATAACTGACTCTGGCGGAACAGCCACGCCATAGGTACGCCCAAAATAGTTGCCTGCCGCCTTACGCAACTCAGGAATGCCGGGTACAGCTGTATAACGGCAGAAATTATCGTCAATGGCCTGCTTTGCCGCATCACAGATATGCCTGGGGGTAGGAAAATCAGGTTCACCTACAGCGAGGCTGGTAACATTGACACCCCGGGCCCTGAGCTCAAGAGCACGACTGTTGACACTAAGGGTCAGAGAGGGTTTGATACTGCGCAAGCGATCAGAAATCTGCATGGATGGCTCCTTAAGACCGGCATACGGCACGGCAGGGTCATGGTTGTGATATGACGACTTTTATCAGGTTCACCAAGGGGTGTAAATGCAAGACATATACAGGGATGCACCATTATTGCCGCATGTATCAGGCTGTGTCACAGGCAGTTTTGTCAGACGGCATAAACGCTTCAGCATAGAAGTAGAGCTGGATGGGCAAACACTCTGGGCACACAGCAACAATTCGGGCAGCATGCTGGGGCTTCTCAGGCCTGGAGCACCAGTACTGCTTTCCCCTGCTGCCAACCCGGCCCGGAAGCTGCAATGGACACAGGAATGTATCTGGCTGGCAGAAACAGCGTTACCTGCCTCTCGAAAAAAACACGGGTTCTGGGTAGGAGTAAATACCTCTGTACCCAACCGCATGCTGGAAGCAGCGTTCAAAGCTGGACGGCTTGCGTTTGCCGCAGGCTATACCTGCCTGAACCGTGAGGCCAGGCGTGGGCAGAGCCGTCTTGACGGTCTGCTGACCGGGCCGGGCCTGCCGCCCCTGTGGGTGGAATGCAAGAACGTGACCATGGTTGAGGACAATACCGCATGCTTTCCTGATGCAGCCAGTGAGCGAGGGCAAAAGCATCTGCGAGAACTCATGGATATTGTCAAAAGCGGAGAACGCGCTGCCATGTTTTATCTGATACAACGCCCTGATGGCAGCTGCTTTGCCCCGGCAGACTATATAGACCCGCACTATGCCGCACTTTTCTATGAAGCTGTGGCAGCGGGGGTAGAGATCTACCCCTATCGGGCATATGTGGATGAAACCGGCGTATATCTGAGAACACTGCTGCCTGTACGCCTTTCTGAAGGGCTCTGACGGACGAATTATTCGACAGGCATGCCCAGAGACCTGTATTCGTTGAGCTTGTTGCGCAAGGTACGAACAGAGATCCCCAGCAGCTCAGCGGCCTGAGTACGATTGCCTGAGGTAGCTTCCAGCCCCTTGATGATCATGATGCGTTCCATTTCATGCAAGGGGATGACAGCCCCGGAAAAAGCGACATCGTTCTCCTGTGGCATCACTGCAGATGCTGATTCCAGAGTTTCAGGCCTGCTTTCCGCCAAACTGCCGTCTTCAGAAGTTTCCGGCAAGTCCTCCTCAAAAAGTGGCCAGGCCCCATCTTCCAGAAGAAAATGGCAGGGATCTACCGGGCGTCCATTGGCAAGAAGCACGGCGCGCTCCATCAGATTCTGCAGTTCTCGCACATTGCCGGGAAAATCATAATTCTGCAACCAGTCCACTGCAGCTGGCGACAGGCCGCCCATAGCAAGATCATACTCTCGTGCATACATTTCCATAAAAAACCGGGCAAGCTCCAGCACGTCGTCGCCGCGCTCACGCAGAGAAGGCAGGCGCAATGGAATGACATTGAGACGAAAGTAAAGATCCTGACGAAATTTGCCCTGCTTTACCCAGTCATCCAGATTACGATTGGTGGTGGCCAGCACGCGCACATCCACCTTGACGGTTTCGGAGCCACCTACCCTGTCTATCTCACCTTCCTGTAAAACACGGAGCAGCTTGGCCTGCAGAGCCAGATCCATTTCTGAAATTTCGTCCAGCAGGATAGTCCCACCACTTGCCAGCTCAAATTTGCCCAGTTTGCGCGCTATGGCACCAGTGAAGGATCCCTTTTCGTGGCCAAAAAGCTCACTTTCCAGTAAATGCTCAGGCAAAGCCGCACAATTTACCGCCACAAAAGGCCCACGTGATCTTCTGCTCATGGCATGCAGATAGCGTGAAAACATTTCCTTGCCAGTGCCGGATTCACCACTGATGAGAACTGTTGCCTTGGAGGCCGCCACCTGACGAGCCAGCTGAAGAACACGGATAATAGCCGGATGCCGACCCACGATGCTTGGGCCGTCTGCACCCCCATCAGGCCTGCGCCCACCAAGAGTCGTTATGGCTGGTGCTGGTGTGGGCTTGCGAGGCTCCCGAGCCGCCACCATGATACGCTCTACATCCAGCGGTTCCAGCCAGTAATCATGAGCTCCAAGCTGCAGCAGGCGCTGGGCTTCTTCCGCAGTCCCTTTATCTGCAGTAACGATTACCGGAGGAAAACCAGACTCTTCTGCCAGAAACTCCAGGAGCTCCTCGATCCTGAAACCAGGCAGAGACGGTCGCGCAAAAATCACACTGGGGCAAGATCTGCGGATGGATGCAGCAGCGCCCTTAAGATTTTCGGCTATACCTACTTCATAACCTGCGTCCCGCAATGCGGGAAAAACCGCAGAGACAGAGTGGGCAGGAGCAAGAAAAAGAATTCGACGGGTCGACATTCACTGCCTTGTATCGTTTCACGCCGCACAATGCAACAGCGGCTCCTTTGCATGGTTCAGAAAAATACTGACATCAACCATAGCCTTTCGTATAGTCTGCGCATGAATACAGACATCTTGCAGGATATTTTCTCCCGTTTTTCTCAGGGGATGCTGGACGAAAAAAGCGCCCTGGCCGAAGCCCGCCGTTATCTCGCCTGTCGTGCAGCTGAGGACAGTCTGCACGGTCTTTGCCTGGACCCTGGACGTAATCTGCGCACCAGCCTGGGCGAAGTTGTTTTTGCCCAGGGCAAAAGTCAGAAAAGCCTTTTGAATGCGGTATCCGGCCTGAGCATACATGGGCCTGTGCTGGTCAGCCGGGTAAAGCCTGCGCAGGCTAAGGCCCTGCAAGACGCTTTTCCAAAAGGCCTTTACTGGCCTGATGCCAGACTTTTTTCTTTGAATGGATCAAATGATTTTGCTCAGAATCACCTGCCCCCGTGGCCACAGACAGGAAAGATCATGGTTGTTTCAGCCGGGGCGGCAGATTTGCCTGTTGCTCTGGAAGCCTTTGGGAGTCTTTGCTTCTGGGGCATCAGCTGTGGTTTTATCAGTGATGCAGGCATCGCAGGTCTTCACCGGCTTACCCCCCATCTGCCTGCGCTGCATGCAGCACATGCCATTATTGCCGTAGCAGGTATGGAAGGCGCATTGCCCGGTGTTCTGGCAGGGCTGACACCGGCCCCTGTGCTGGCAGTGCCCACTTCTGTAGGCTACGGCGTGGGAGCAGGCGGGTTTGCGGCCCTTGCTGGCATGCTCTGCTCGTGTGTACCGGGGATATCTGTTGTCAATATTGATAATGGCTTTGGTGCTGCAGCCTTTGCCGCCAAGATGATAAAACAGGTCAGAGAAAAAAACTGAACGATATTGGAGAGCTGCCTGGTATCACCAGTTGACGGTCTGTTCTGTTTTCAGCTATAGAATGCTTTACTGAAAACCTGATAACGTATGACAAAAGGGCAGGAAATGCAGACTTCTCTGGCCGCTGGCCTGAAAGGACAATGGGAAACTACCGTCACTGAAGAAATGCTGGCTGAAAAGGTCGGCAGTGGTCTTGTAAGCGTATTCTCGACCGCAATGATGATAGCCTATATAGAGCGTACAGCCGTGGCTACGGTACAGGACGCCCTGGCTCCCGGGCTGACTACTGTGGGCACCAGAGTTGATGTAGCGCATCTGGCGGCTACTCCTCTTGGCATGAAGGTGCGCTTCGAGGCTGAGCTTACAGAGGTTTCGGCCAACGGCAAGGGGCTGACATTCAAGGTCGCTGCCTATGACGAGGCCGGACTCATTGGTGAGGGTACACATCAGCGTGTGGTGGTGGATAAGGAGAAATTTGAAAGCAGAACTAGCGCCAAGAAAGCATCATAAAACTTTTCAGATTTCCGCCTGATGGAAGGCCAACGGCGGGCCGTAAGGCCTGCCGTTTTTACTGCCCTGCGCTCCTGCATGAAACAAAAAGGCGCATGGCCAGCGCTTCCAGCACCCGGGCAGGCGTAACGCCATAGCGCACCATCTCCTGCGCCTCGTCCAGCCAGCGGACGCAGGCAGCCCTGCCCTGCGCATCCAGCCTGCTCAATGCCGCGGCAAGCACATCGCTCTCACCTGCACTTTCTCCGGCCAGAAGCCTGCCAAGTGCTTTCTGGCATGACAGCAGTATCTGGCCAGCCAGGGTCGCGTCTACAGCCCCTTTGGCAGACGTTTTATCCAATAAACCACTGCCCTGTCGCAGGAAGGTTGCCAGCGACTCTTCCCATGGAGCCAGAGCAGGGTCAGTAACATGATGGTCAGGCCAGGGCAGGGTCAGGCAGAAGGAACGTGAAACCAGTGTTGGCAGCAGTTGTTCGCGCTGCGGCGCCAGAAGGCAGAACAGTGTGGAAGGGGAAGGCTCTTCCAGCACCTTGAGCAGGGCATTGGCCGCCTCGTCACGATTTTGCCCCAGGCCCATCAGCATGACCACACGCCGACCAGAGCCATGGGGAACATCGCGCAGGCGGCTCTTGAGCTCTCGCACCTGCTCCATGCTGAAAGCCCGCACCAGACCGGGATTTTCCTCATCCTCCCGATTGCTGATACGCCCGTCATAGGCAAGTATATCCAGATATTCGCCAGTGGCGATCTGTCTGCAGGTCTGACAGACCAGGCAGGGAGCAGGGCTCTGCGGGCAGTTGCAGCAGGAGGCCCAGTACCTTGCCATGGCAAGGCGCTGAACCTCGCTGCCTCCCTCAAAAAGCATCACCTGCGGGGGCTGTTGCGCCAGCCTTCCCAAAGCCGCCTTGAGGCGGTCAAAGGCCGTACCCGCCAGAGCGGAGAGCATGGCCGTATCCATACAAATATCAGCGCAGAATAGTCTGACGGCGATCTGCCCCGACAGAAATGATGGATGCCCGCACGCCGATCAACTCTTCGATACGTTTGACATAGGCCTGCACAGTGGCAGGCAGCGCATCAAAAGACGAGCATTGGCAAATGTCTTCCTCAAAGCCGGGCATTTCTTCAAAGACAGGTGTCACCCTGCCCAGGGCACCTTCTTCCTGGGGCAGGTAATCCAGGCGTTTTCCCTCATATTCATAGGCAACGCAGATACGCAGCACAGGCAGGTTCTGTAATACGTCGAGCTTGGTCAGTGCAATGTCGGTCAAACCGTTAAGACGTACTGTCTCGCGTAAAATGACAGCATCAAGCCAGCCGCAACGACGGGGACGGCCTGTAGTGGCACCAAATTCATGACCCTTGGTCTGCAGATAGCTGCCGGTATCATCCATCAGCTCAGTGGGGAAGGGACCAGAGCCTACGCGTGTAGTATAGGCCTTGACGATACCTATTACACGATTCAGATGTTTCGGCCCGATACCGCTGCCGATGGCTGCATTGCCTGCCACGGTATTGGAAGAGGTCACAAAGGGATATGTACCGTGATCGATATCCAGATGTATGCCCTGGGCCCCTTCAAAAAGCACATCCTGTCCGTCCTGTACGGCTTCATGGATGCGAGCCTCCACATCGCAGAGATATGGCAGAAGTCGTGGGGCCAGCGCCAGCAGCTCTTCGCAGACGGTATTTGCATCCAAAGCGTCGAATTTGTACAATTCCTGCAGCAGGATATTTTTTTCCTGCAGGGCATGGCTTACCTTTCTTCGTACCAGCTCAGGGTCAGACAGGTCTCCAGCGCGCAGGCCTACCCGGGCTGCCTTGTCTTCATAGCATGGCCCGATACCACGACCGGTAGTTCCTATCTTTTGCCCGGCGCGCTTGGCTTCGCGTGCTTTGTCGAGACTTTTGTGGTAGGGCATGATCAGATGTGTCTTTTTGCTGATACCCAGACGCGCCGGGCTGACATCCACCCCCCTGGCGGCCAGCGCATCCAGTTCGCCCAGGAATGCTGTGGGATCCAGCACAACGCCATTGCCGATGAGGCATACTTTACCCTCATGCAATATGCCTGAAGGAATAAGATGGAGGATTGTCTCCTCTCCCTTAACCTTGATGGTGTGCCCTGCATTGTTGCCGCCCTGGAAACGGACGATAACCTGGCTCTGGGCACTGAGCATGTCGACAATCTTGCCCTTGCCCTCGTCGCCCCACTGAGCGCCGATGATAACTGTATTGGCCATAAGTATACTACCTGCCTGAAGCCCCTCTGCAGTAAGGCAGAGCGGTTATTGGATACGGGAAAAAACGTCTAAACACAGTAACTACCCTGTTCAACAGGGACAAGTCAAATAGAGACACATGGCTACGTCTTGTCCGGCTTATGGTCGCCTTGATCCTTCCTGGCTGCTCCTGAAGGGCGGAATGAAAGCACACGGCAACGAATTTTTTCAGTCGGTGACGGGGCAGGAGGCTCCAGAAAAAAGTCGGGGGCCCTGTCGGGGCCTGGGGCGGATGCAGAACGAGACGGAGGACCTTGCGCCGGACGGCTCTGCTGGGCCCAGTAATAGTTAAAAAGCTGATTCTTCCAGCGCTTGGCCTGTACCAGTGAAAAAATCAGGGCAGCCTCTTCCCATCGTCTGGTAGGCTCGAAACGGCTGACCACAGTGGCGTACTTACTCCACAACGACATGAGCGAGGCTTCGTCCAGGGCATCCAGCTGACGCGCCAGACGGGTAAGCAGCTTTTCCATAGAACCCTCCGAAACTGGGCGCAGACGCGCCGAATCCGCTCTATACGGTGTTGCGCTGCCTTCGTCAACGCACTGTCAGTACGCAGGTCTGCGAATCCAGTGTATGGGCAGGGCTGGTCCAGCCGGGATTTTTATGCTAGAATACCTTTTTTAACCGCCCAAACCGCGGAGGCAGCATGGCGGACCTCAAATCCATGTACAGCACCGTCAGTAAAGACGGTTTTCCCCAGACGATGACCCTCACCCTGGGTGATGAGACCCTCGTCTTTGAAAAACGCAACTGGACCATCGACGGCGAGGAAAAGGGCCTGCGCTATGGTGAAAATCCTGATCAGCCTGCGGCTCTCTATGCCCTGACGCAGGGGAGTCTTACCTGTGGCGGTATCGCCTGGCGTGGACCGGAGCACGGCATCATATCCCGCCTGAGCGAAGTGCAGATGATACAGGCGGGAAAACATCCAGGCAAGACCAATCTGACAGATGTGGATAATGGAGCCAATATACTGCAGTACCTTACCGAGCGCCCTGCTGCTGTTATTCTCAAGCATAACAATCCCTGTGGAGCTGCCTGGAGCAAGGAAGGGGTAGCCAGTGCCCTTGACCGTGCATTCTGGAGCGACCGCATCGCGGCCTTTGGTGGTGCAGTGGTGGTGAACCGCCCCTTTACCCGTGAGGCTGCTGAAATAGTGGCAGCCAACTATTTTGAGGTCGTGGCGGCTCCGGCTTTTGAGGAGGGTGTGGTAGAAATACTCAAGAGCCGCAAGAACCTGCGTATCATGGAGCTGCCTGCCCTTGCTGCCCTGCAGGATTTACCGCAATCGGCGTTTCTTGACATCAAAAGCCTGTCTGACGGCGGGCTGATCGTCCAAAAATCCTTTGTCAATCGTATCCTGACAGATGCTGATTTCATACCTGCTGCGGCTTCTACCCGGGAAGGCCTGGAAGTTACTGCCCGCAAACCCGACAAAGACGAACTGGCTGATCTGCGTTTCGCGTGGGCCGTGGAAGCCGGAGTCACATCCAACTCAGTCATCTTCGCCCGTGACGGCGCTACTCTGGCTATTGGTACAGGTGAGCAGGATCGCGTCGGCTGTGTGGAGCTTGCGGTGCACAAGGCCTATACCAAGTACGCTGACAGTCTGATCTTTAAGGAAAAAGGTCTCTCACTTTATGAATTGAAGCAGAAGGCCCTCAGCGATACAGGTATGAAAGACCTGCTGGACGATATTGAAATCCGTACACGTGAAGCTCGTGGCGGTCTGACCGGATCCCGTCTGGTATCTGATGGATTCTTCCCCTTCCGTGACGGCGTGGATGCTGCCATGGCTCAGGGGGTATCGGCCATAGCGCAGCCTGGCGGTTCACTGCGGGATGCTGAAGTCATCATGGCCTGCAATGAAATGCAGCCGCAGGTGGCCATGGTCTTTACTGGTCAGAGATCGTTCAAGCACTAAGCCATGCATGCCCCTGTCATCAGTTCAATGCATGCTCCGCGCCTGTGCGTCTCTGCTCTTTCCGGTGGCGGAGGCAAGACGCTGCTTTCTTTGGGGCTGGCGCGAGCGTTGTGCGGCAGGGGCATGACCATCAAGCCCTTTAAAAAGGGGCCTGACTATATCGATGCTGCATGGCTGGGGCTGGCGGCCGGCCATGCAGCCACCAATCTTGACCCCTTTTTTCTGTCGCCTGAGAACGTACAGCGTCTTTTCTTCAGCAGTCTGGAGTATGTGCGAGCGCCTGCCGGGGGGGAAGTTCTGGCCCTGTTAGAGGGTAATCGCGGGCTTTTTGATGGCCTGGATGTGGAGGGCTCCTGTTCAACGGCAGAGCTGGCCCGTACATTGTCCTGCCCGGTGCTGCTCAGCCTCAACTGTACGAAGATGACACGTACGGCAGCAGCTCTGGTGCAGGGCATGCTCAACTTTGAGCCGGGTCTGCAATTCTGTGGTCTTGTGCTCAATCAGACAGGTTCAGTCCGACATGAGACCATACTGCGCCGCATCCTGGAAACGTATACAGACGTGCCTGTGCTGGGGGCATTGCCTCGCCTTTCGGAAAATCCTCTTCCTGAACGGCATATGGGCATTGCGAGCAGCGGTCATACCCTGTCTGAAGATGCACAGCGTCGTCTGGACAGTATGGCAGATCACATACGTCAGCATCTGGATCTGGATGCTGTGCTGGCAGCAGCCCGGGCAGCGCCGGATATCCCTGTGCCTGAAACCATGGTAATGCCTGCTGGTGAGACCAGACCAGAAGCAGGCCCACATGTGCTGCAGACGATGGTCCATGATGCTCAGAATCCTGCGGGTCAGGGGTCAGCCTTGCGCCCACGCATCGGTTATGTACGTGATGCCGCGCTGTGGTTTTATTATGAAGATAACCTGCAGGCCCTGGAAGATGCCGGCGCTGAGCTGATCTGCCTTTCCCTGGTAGGGCATGAAGACAGAACAGCAGATGCGGCAATAATATGGGACAACCTGGACGGGCTATACCTGGGCGGCGGCTTTCCTGAAGACTGCCTTCCTGCTCTGAGCCGTTCGTCACGTCTGGCGCAGCTGGCCTGTCTGGCCGCAGGAGGATTGCCTGTCTATGCCGAATGCGGCGGTTTCATGCTGCTGTCTCGGGCCATAGAGAGAGACGGCAATACCTGGCCCATGGGCGGTATTTTTCCTGTCACTACCCGCTTCTGCTCGAGACCTCAGGGCCTTGGCTATGTGTCCGGCACTGTAATGGCTGAAAATCCCTTCTTTCCCACAGGTTTGACCTTACGCGGTCATGAATTCCACTACTCACGCTGTCATTGGCATGGTGTACCGCCACAGGCCGCTGTGCACCTCGAACGCGGGCAGGGCATGGGGCCAATGGACCTGACTGCCGGCCTCATGGGTGACGGTCTTGTGCGCTGGCGGGTCTGGGCGGCGTACACGCATATTTTTGCTCCTGCCGTGCCTTGCTGGGCACCCAACTTTGTGGCTGCGGCACGACGTTTTCATCAGGAGCGGCAGCAATGATGCGCGTTTCAGTGATCATTCCGGCCTGGAATCTGTGGGATATGACAGCGGCCTGTCTGCGTTCACTGGCCGAGCACAGCGTCGGTGAGCATATAGAGGTTCTGGTAGTAGACAACGGCTCCGAGGATGCTACAGCCACGGAGCTTGAGCCATTGGGACACAGCCTTTTTGGCACGGCATTTAAGGCCTTGCACCTGCCGCATAATATGGGCTTTGCCAGGGCCTGTAATGCCGGGGCTACTGCAGCTGCTGGTGAACTGCTCTTTTTTTTGAACAACGATACTGTTTGTACGGCAGGCTGGCTGACGCCCCTGCGAGCTGCTTTTGCTGACGCCAGTGTTGGTGCTGCAGGGCCTCTACTGCTCTACCCGGACGGAAGCGTACAGCACTGCGGTATCTGTTTTGGCCCTTTTGGACATGTAGAGCATCTTTATGAATTCTTTCCAAGTGACCATCCTGCCTTGTGCAGAGAGCGTCCTTTGCAGGCTATCACAGGCGCCGCGTTGATGACGCGGCGCTGTCATTTTGACTCCTGTGGCGGATTTTATACAGCTTATATCAACGGCTGGGAAGATTTGGATTTTTGCTTCTCACTGCGTAATCTGGGGTTGTTGCTGCGTGTCGTGCCGCACAGTCAGTTCTATCACCATACTAGTTGCACACCTGGTCGCTTTGTTCATGAATCAGCCAACAGCAGGCTTTTTTTACAGCGTTGGGGGCAGCATGTATATCCTGACTTGCACTTATTCGCTCACGCTGATGGCTTTTTCATGGAAAGTGATGCTCAGTTGCATACTTGGCTCTGTCTGTCGGAACAACGGCGATGTGCATTGAAAACTTTTCTGGAAAAACCGCTGGATCTTGATAGGTTGCGTGCCTTGCTGCATCAGGAACCGCTTTGGCTCGATGGCTGGCTTGAGCTGATAGGGCGGAAAGAAAAAGAGGGCAATCTGCAGCAGGCCATGTGTCTGTGTGAGGAGTGTATACGACTTTTTGATCTACCTGTCGTGCGTAAGCAGATGCTGCGTCTGCTGAGGATGTCGGGTCGTCAGCAGGCACTGGCCTGCTATCTGCAAGACTTGCGTAATGTCGAAGAAAGGCAGGATGATGCCTTCAGATACAAAACACGTGTCAAGGCTGCGCTGAAAAAGGCGGAGACCAGAGAAGACAAACTTTTGGGAGAGATGCTGCAGGGATGGCTGCAGCGTTACGGAAGCCTGTAAGATCAAGGCCGCCTCGAAGCGGCCTCGCCTGTATCAGAATCGTCCAATTATAAGCTCATCCAGTGAGCGTTTGGGTACATAGTGCACACCGGCATTATCACGCCAGTAGGTGAATGATCCGTCAGCGGGCATGTGAGTAATGACCCGTTTTTCCTTGGCCACGCCAAGGCCGAGCACAAGACCTACTTTCATATCTGCAGGGACTTCCAGCAATGCCGGGACAGCCTGATGGTCAAAGGACTGTATCATGCAGCAGCCCCAGCCACGGCTTGTTGCGGCAAGCTGTATGGTCTGGCAGGCAATACCGGTATCCCAGTAGTGCAGTTCTCTGCCTTTTTCCGGCATGAGCACGGCAATGAAGGCCGTAGGACGTTCTCCGGCATGCGGGCCACCCCAGTCTTTCAATGCACCTGCCCAACGCGTCAGAGAAAAGAGTTCCAGGCATTTATTTCTTTCTGCCACGATAATGAAGCGTAGCTCCTGGGCGTTACGACCACAGGGGGAAAGGCGTGCACAGTCCACAAGCCATTCAAGATTTTCCATAGCCAGCGGCTGGTTCTCGTGAAAACGGCGACAGGTCCGTGCCTCTTCGACAAGCTGTCTGAAGTCCATCGTTATCCTCCCAGAGTATTATCTGTAAAACGGCCTGAAGTATTCTTTCATAGCAAGACAAGTAAAAACCACAGCTGCCCCAGCTCAACTGCTGCTCCCAAAAAATCGCCAGACAGACCCCCATGCGCCTCAGCCGTCCGTATCAGGCGGCGCATCATCAAGTATTGCCCTGCAGGGAGCAAGACACCCTGCCACCATGGCATACCACAAACCACGGCAGCAGGCAGAATGATGACAAGGCCTGCTACATAGCAGCGTGCCGGATCTGCAGCTCCTGCGGCTGCAACCCCTCCCAACGAGTGCACTTCCCGCGGCGGTGCAGCGGCAGCCAGCCAGACGGCACAGGCACGGCCCCAAGCCGGAGCCAGCACAAGCACCCACCATTGCATCAGACTTATATGACAGGCCAGGCAGATCCACTGCCCACAAAAAACAGTGAGCATGGCCAGTGCACCCATTGCTCCCAAGCGGCTGTCACGCAAAATCTGCCAGAAGCGTTCTCCCTGTGCCCCACTCCCACAGGCGTCTGCCAGATCGGCCAGACCATCCCAGTGCAGAGCCCTGGTCAGCCAGATCGCAAGGCAAAGCCATAGCCATGCCGACATCAGTGCCACTGCCCAGACAGGCAATGACCTCTGCAACAGCCATACGTGTATACAGGCTGCAGCCAGGGTACAGAAGCAGCCAAGAATGCAACCTGCAGGCGCGAACCAGAACATACAGGGAGCCAGCCCCTTGCGCAGTTCACGTGGAGGAACAAGGCAGGTCAAAAAAGACAGGGCATCCAGGCAGGGCCCAAGATGGCGCTCAACAAAAGACGTGTCAGGTCCTGGCCTGTTCATGCCTGAATGCCAGCGAATACAGATGGTGGAAAAAATCCACATAGTCCAGCTGCACCTGCTCGGGCACCTTGACGCGTGCAGCTGTAAAATTCAGTATACTGGTCAGGCCGGCATCTACCAGATGCTGCGCAGCGCGCTGGGCCCGTTCAGGCGGGGTGGCAATAATGCCGATTTCAATACCGCGTTCTTCCACAATGGCTTTAAGATCCTGTGTGCAATGAACTTCCCGTCCGTGAACAATCTCGCCTATCTTGAAGGGGTCACAATCAAAGATGCCCACGATATTGAAATTTCGTGTACGAAATTCTGCATGATTAAGAAGAGCCTTACCAAGATTACCCACACCGATGAGAGCCATGCGCCACTCTCGGTCAACCCCCAGAGAAGACTTGATAGCAGCTATAAGTGATGTAACCTGGTAGCCTACCCCCCTGATGCCGAACTCACCAAAGTAGGCCAGATCTTTACGCACCTGTGAGCCGTTGACCCCGCAGGCCTCAGCCAGTGGATTGGACGATATGACCTCAACGCCATCACGGGCAAAGGATTCAAGCACCTGTATATAGGTGGCAAGACGCTGGATGGTGGCGCGGGGAATATGTTTGCTCTTGGGTTGCCTGATCATGCCGATGCCCTGTAACACAACGACTGCTGGCCGCTGGTAGCTTGTGAATAAAGATGCAATCACTTTACTTGAAAAAAGTCTGCGCTGCAAGCCTGATGCAGGAAACTTTGTCTGCATCGTAAGTAAAAAAGCTCCGCTGGGCGGAGCCTGAAAACAAAAAGGGAGGCCGAAGCCTCCCTTTGCTACTGTAAAAAGGTAAACTACGCGTAGGGGTTGGCGTACAGCAGGATGAAGCTGATAACCAGAGCGTAAATGGCCAGGGATTCGATGAAGGCGAAGGCCAGGATCATGGTACCAGTGATCTTGCCGCTGACGTCAGGGTTACGGGCCACGCCTTCGCAGGCACCCTTCAGACCCAGGCCCATGCCGATACCGCAGCCAAAGGCGGCGATGCCGATACCAAGAGCGGCAGCCAGGCAGGTATAGCCCAGAGCGGCAGGGTCAAGGTTGGCGGCGAAAGCCATGGTGGCCATGCCCATAAGGGCCACGGTGTTCAGGGCAACCATCAGAATCTTGCGCATGTGAGCACTCCTTTGAACGTTATATTGTTGGGTCGCGAACGACCATTCCCCACAATTCTGGCGAGCGGTTTAATGCTCTGGCCCTTCGAGGGCACCCTTTATGTAGAACATTGTCAGCATGAAGAACACAAAGGCCTGCATGGTTTTGCCCAGAAGGAAGAGCGCATAGATGGGCAGAGTACCAAGCAGTGGCGCCATGATGAAGAAGAGCACCATAACGATTTCTTCACCACGGATGTTACCGAAGAGACGCAGTGAGAGCGAAACCGGGCGGGACAGGTGCGAAACCACTTCCAGCGGGAACATCAGCGGGATAAGGAACTTGGAAGGGCCGGTAAAGTGATGGATATAATGCGCCTTCCAGCGGGCAAGGCCCACAAAGTTGTAGTAGCAAAGCACAAAGAGTGCCATGCAGACAGTGGTATTGAGGTTGGCCGTGGGGGCGTCAAAGCCGGGGATAAGACCCAGCAGGTTCATACCGAAAATATAGATGAACATGCCCGCCAGCAGGGGGACGTACTTGCGCCCCGCCTCACCCATCGTGGTACAGATGAAATTTTCCAGCGTATCAATGAGAGCTTCAAAGAAGTTTTGCAAGCCCCCCGGCACCAGCGTGAGACGACGGCGCAGGATAATGGCCACCGTGAAGAGGACAGCCATGCAGACCCAGGAGTAGAAGACATGTTTGAATTCTACCACCTGTCCAGCGATGGTTATCTCGTCCAAGCCCACAAATGTGGAGAGCAATACCGGATGCGGCAACCCACCTGCCATGACAGAGCCTCCTTACTGAAAACCATTGCCCCGGAACATCCTTCCGGAAGCGGACTTGCCCGGATCTACCCGAACCTGCCCGCATCGGCGCGTCCTGCGCGATACGGGGCCTCTTGCCTTCACTATCCCAACCAAGCCCGGCCAGACACGTGCCTTACGGCTGTCTGCGTGATGCCAGGGCAAAGCTGCCTAATGCTGTAACTGCCCCTGCTGTCACACCGCCCAGGATGGCCGCAGGTGGTGCCTTGCAAAGCACCAGCCCCGTGTAGAGCAAACCTGCGAGCAGGGCCAACCGTGCCAGCCAGCGCAACAATACCAGCCAGAGCAGCGCGCTACTGTACTCGCCCAAGCCTCGCCGTAAAAAAAAACGTGCAAGACTCCAGAAGGTCAGAGCCATCACTGTTACGCCTGCGCCAAACCAGATCATCCAGTTCGTCTGGGGCAGGAGCAACACCCCCACCAGCAGGGAAAGCCCTGCCAGTAAAATTTCATTGCGAACCAGTGGCCGGACAACCGGATGCCCGATGCCGCGCCGCCATAACCATGCGTCCAGCCAGTGCACTGCCATGCGCTCCCTGCCACTATTGGTGTGGCTGTTTGCGGCGTGCGTCCTCGGCAGCCATCTTGCGCAGCAACTGCCGACTGTCGCGATAGACATTCAGAAAACCGGCACCTATCCCGATAAAGAGAAAGGCCAGCTTGCACCAGGGGCCAGTATCCAACCAGAGATCCAGCCCATAACCGATGGCCAGGCCTACCAGTGGGCCGCTGACCAGATGCATACCGATAACACCGCTGCTGGCCACGGCTTCCATGCCGCTCTTCTGTTGTCGCAAAATATCTTTGAAGGACATGGAGACTATGCCTCCACACCACGGATAATCTTCATGTTCGTGGTGGTTTATCACACCCGCCACAGCGCGTCAATGCCCCACAGAAAATCTTTTGGCCTCTGCGCCAGTACGCCGCCACAGGCTCAGACATTCGAGATGCGGCGTGTGGGGAAAGAGATCCACCCCGGCCAGGGCTTCCAGATGATAGGCACTGGCAAGACTGGCAGCATCCCGTGCCAGGGTAGCCGGGTTGCAGGATATATAGAGGATATGTTCCGGCCCCAGCTCCAGCAGGGCCTGCAAGGCAGTCTGGTCAATACCGGCGCGGGGCGGGTCTGCCAGTACCGTGCGGAAGGGGGCAGCAAATCTGGCCATGGCCGTCGGCCCTTTGGCAAGTAACCTCTGCAGCAGCCTGCCCGCATCACCGGATTCATGGCGACAGTGGCTAAAACCGGCGGTCATGGCGTTGTGTCGGGCGGCGCGTACGGCACGCGCGTCATACTCCACTCCCAGCAGGGATGCGTAACGCCCTGCAAGCAGCAGACCGGGTGCCCCCACCCCGCAGTACATATCCAGCAGGGACTCTTCCCCCTGCGGCATGGGCAGCATGGCCTGCGCGCCCGCTACAAGCAGTTCGGCCGCGCCAGAGTTGATCTGAAAAAAGGAGGCCGCGTCCAGTCGGAAGGTCAAACCTCCCAGCGGCAGAGTCAGATTGGCCGCATCAGGCTCCATCCCGCCGGCAGAAAGGCAGAAGACGCGCTCCTGCCCCTGACAGAGGGCATCGGCCTGTCGCCGTTCCTCATGGATGACCGCTGACAGTTGAGGACAGTCTTCCAGCATTTTTTCGGCCAGTGTGCGAACCACGGCACGCTGCGTGACAGAACCGGGGCTTGTCAGCAGGATGGCCCACCAGCCTTCCCTGCCGTCCTGCCAGCCCTGACGCAAGGTCAAAAAACGCCAGAAACC
>JAFQNG010000021.1 GCA_017396005.1 Desulfovibrio sp. | reverse complement strand
GCTCAGTTGGTAGAGCAGGGGACTGAAAATCCCCGTGTCGGCAGTTCAATTCTGTCCCTCGGCACCAGTAATTTCAAGGGGTTACGGTAAAACGTGACCTCTTTTTTTGTATTGCGTCTTTTTTGTACAAGCTCTGTACAACCTTTGCACACAGCGGCACTCGACTGCCCTACCTTTCCCTTATCTTTCTCCGTTACTGCAATCAATTGTCCATATAGCGGATATCTGCCACGCCTCGCGCTCAATAAATTCGCGCATGGCCTGATTGATAAGAAAACTGCGGCTGCGGCTCGTGGCTTCGGCCAGCGTGGAAAACTGGCCGAGCAGGTCGTCATCGGTGCGGATGGAAACTAGTTCATATAAGCATTTCAATAACGTGTTAAAATGTGCTATTTTTACCATAGACTCTGCAGAATTTTTCGTTATTTCATAATTACTACTTAATCCGCAACAACTATTGAACCATGCAAATGTTCTCTCGACAATCCATCGTTTTGGTAATACTTCCCATTTATTATCTGAGTTAATCCGCTCAGTTAATTTTTTTCCCGCCGTTAACTTGTACCATAGAGTGGTAACAGCCACTCTGTGGTATGCCCCTGTCTTCGCAGCATCCGCTCGTTTTTACGCTTTGAGAATCGATTATTCCGTATGTGGGCTCCGGTGAGCGACCGTCGATCTGAAACTGCAATACACTTGCGCTCCGGCTCATGAGCGGCTATGGTAATGCACTTGCAAGGAAGACAGCATGCACGTGAGTATTTGCCTGAGACTCCCTTTTTTACGCGACAGCCTGCCTGATATCACGCGTTCGTATGGTCAGGCACCGCACTGGCCAGGAGCATTGCGCCTTTGGCCCGGGCTGCCTCAGCAGGAAGATATTTCACTGGAAGGACGTTACTGCCCGCCAGACTACCCGTTCAGCCCGGCTCAGGCCCGCGCCTGTCTGGAAGATCTGCGCAGCATGGATGCTGCAGCCCTTTCAGGCCTGCCTCTGGAGGCCACAGCAGAATGCAATGCCCGTACGGGCCGTCTTATAACAGAGATGGCCAGCCTGAAAAGTCTGAACACTCATGCAGAAAACCAGAATACACGTGCCGCCGAAGCCGTACAACAGCAAAGGCTTGAGCGTGAGCAGGCACAAAAAGCCCTGATCTGGCTCTGGTTGCAGGAAGAACGCCTGGCAGAACTGGTCAGTCTTACCGCTCGTTTCGCTCAGACCACCCGTGCTCTCAATACAGTACTGGAAGAAGGTGAAAACCCGAGACAGGGGCTTTCCTTTCTCGGGCCAGAGCTCAGCCTTGACCTGTCTCTTGTGCCCCCATGGCGTCTGAGTGTCATTAATGCTGCCTGTTTCCTGCCAGAGGGGAGCGCCATTCTGGCAGAAGGCCAAATGCGTGAAGACCTGCTGGAACGGCTATCTTTTACTCAGGCTCCGCAGTATGCTGCCCTTCTGGCCTGCCCGGATGAAGAGAGTGGACGCATCCTCGCGGCTTCTGCTGCGTTATGGCAGGTCTTGGGCCGTGGTATTCCGGCTGAAAACGCCCCATTACATGATCTTTTCTGCAAAAACTTTCTCTGGCTGACCTGGCAGGAGGATGCATGAGCTGGGCAAAGCCCGCACCTGTTTTCCTGCAGGGTCTGGCCGGAGTCATTTTCGACTGTGATGGAGTCATGATTGACTCACGCGCGGCCAACAACTACTTTTACAACCGTGTGCTGGAATGCCTGGATCTCCCCCCAATGACGCAGGCACAGGAAGCCTATGTCTGCATGGCTACGGTAGAGCAGTCCTTACGACACATTGTACCAGAGCAGCGACTGAACGAGGTCGATGATATATTCCGGCATAAGGTCAGTTATGAACGGGAAATCATGCCATTGCTGCGTCTGATGCCGGGCTTTACGGCTCTTGTTGAGGATCTGCATGCCAGCGGTCTGCGCATGGCAGTAGCGACCAACCGCAGTAGTGAAGGTATGCAAAGGGTTCTGGACTTTTTTGCCCTACCCCCCTATTTTAATCCGGTAATCACCGCGAGCAATGCTGCGCCAAAACCTTCACCAGAAGGTGCGCTGCAGATTTGCACCGCCTGGGGTGTGCCGCCCACGCAAGCGCTTTTTGTGGGGGACAGCCTCAGTGATGCACAGTCTGCTCTTGCAACAGATATGCCTTTCGCGGCTTTTGACAATGAAGCCCTGCAGGGCAGCTTTCATGTGCGAGATCACGCCGCCCTGCGCCATGCTCTTGCACCGTGCCTGAGGGCCGGGAAAAGTCTGGAGAAACCATGATTGTGCTTGCCAATACCCTTAGTGCCGTAGCCCTGGTGCTGGGCTCACTGCTGAACATCTATTTCTGGATAGTCATCATTGCTACCATCCTGACTTGGGTACGGCCTGACCCGTACAACCCTATCGTGCGTACCCTGCGCATGCTGACGGAGCCGGTCTTCTATCGTGTACGTAAATGGCTGCCCTTCACGTATACCAATGGGCTGGATTTTTCGCCTATCATCGTCATTCTGGCTATTGAGCTGGTCAATCGCATCGTTGTGGCATCTCTGGCCCAGTATGCCCTGACACTGCAGTAAACGCATATTCCTTTGCAGCTCGGGCTGCAAAGCCGTATTCAGCCAACATATAACACTGGAGATTTCTTATGGATCAGCACGAACTCGATCTGCTGGAAAAGTACGCCCCTACTGATCCGGAGCTGAAATCCCTTTGGGAAGACCATGTGCTTTATGAAAAACAGGTGGAAAAACTGGAGTCGAAAGCCTACAGAACACCTACTGAAGAGCAGACACTCAAGCAGCTCAAAAAGCAGAAGCTGGAAAACAAGACCCGGCTTATGGATACTCTGGATAACCTGAAAAAAGCCGAGCAGTAAACACCTATTACGTTTGGGCGAGGAGCCGGTTTTATGGAATGCACTGGAGCATACATCCTTCTTGAATCACTGAAGCGCGAAGGCGTGGACCTGCTGTTCGGTTATCCGGGCGGCGCGGTCATTGATATCTACGACGAACTGCCGCGGCATCCCGATATCCGGCATGTGCTGGTACGGCATGAACAGGCGGCTGTCCATGCGGCCGATGGTTATGCTCGCGCTTCGGGCAAGGTAGGGGTATGCCTGGCCACATCCGGTCCCGGAGCAACCAATACGGTAACCGGTATCGCGACTGCTTATTCCGACTCCATACCGCTTGTTGTTATTACAGGGCAGGTGCCCACGGCGCTCATTGGCAACGATGCCTTTCAGGAAGTGGACATCGTGGGCATCACCCGCTCCTGTACCAAGCACAACTTCCTGGTCAAAGATATTAACAAGCTGGCCCTGACCATCAGACAAGCCTTCTTCCTGGCGCGTTCGGGTCGCCCCGGCCCGGTGCTTATTGATCTGCCCAAGGACATCGTACAGGCCAAAACGGAATTCATCTGGCCTGAAGAAGTCTATATGCGCAGTTACAATCCCACATACAAGCCTAATCTCAATCAGTTACGGCGTACTGTTGAGGAACTGTCACAGGCCAGCCGCCCCGTCATCCTGGCCGGTGGTGGTGTTATTATGGCTAATGCTTCTGACGAACTGGGTATGCTGGCTCGCAGGCTGCAGATTCCAGTGACCAGTACGCTTATGGGTCTGGGGGGCTTTCCCGTCACCGATGAGCTATCTCTGGGTATGGTGGGCATGCACGGCACATATGCAGCAAACCTGGCTATCAACCATGCCGACCTGCTGCTTTGCGTTGGGGCGCGCTTTGATGACCGCGTCACAGGCAAGCTCACGGCCTTTGCGCCGAAAGCACGCATTGTGCACATTGATATTGACCCTACCTCTATCCGCAAGAACGTTGCTGTTCAGGTACCTGTGGTGGGCGACTGCAAGCTGGCACTCAGAGGAGTACTGGATATTTGTGAGGCCAAACTGGCCGAACATGACTGGGCAGGCCAGCATGCCGACTGGCTCAAGACCGTGTGGGATTGGAAGGCCAGCAAACCTCTGGCCTATCACAAGGGTGAGCACATCAAGCCGCAGGAAGTCATTGAGGCTCTGTGCCAGCTGACAAAGGGCGATGCCGTCATCTCAACTGAAGTAGGCCAGCATCAGATGTGGGTGGCGCAGTTCTTCAGTTTCACCAGGCCACGTACCCTGCTGACCAGTGGCGGCCTCGGCACCATGGGTTTCGGCTTTCCTGCCGCCATTGGCGCACAGATGGCCTTACCGGACAAAATGGTCATCACAGTAGCCGGGGACAGTTCTTTGCAGATGAACATTCAGGAGCTGGCTACCTCAGTGGCCTGTAATCTGCCCCTTAAGGTGGTCATTCTCAACAACAAGCACATGGGCATGGTGCGTCAGTGGCAGGAGCTGTTTTACAAGGGCAACTACAGTTGCACTAACATGGAGGCCCAACCCGACTTTGTGAAACTGGCCGAAGCCTACGGCGCAGAAGGCTACCGTATTGAAAAGAGTGAAGACCTTCTGCCTGTGCTTGAAAAAGCCTTTTCTTCCGACAAGACAGCCCTCATCGACGTTATGGTGGAACGGGAAGAAAACGTCTATCCCATTGTACCCGCAGGCGCGGCGTTGGATGAAATGCTGTTGGTGTAGGAGATGGCTATGCAAAGACATGTTCTTTCCGTTCTTGTGGAAAACGAACCTGGTGTGCTGTCGCGCGTGGTAGGCCTGTTCAGCAGCCGGGGCTTCAATATCGACTCCCTTAATGTGGCACCGGCCCTAGAAGACGGGGTCTCGCACATGACTATCACTACCTATGGCGACAGTATGATACTGGAGCAGATTATGAAGCAGCTCCATAAAATCGTGTCTGTTATCAAGGTAATGGATTTTGCTGATGTGCCAGCCGTAGAACGGGAGATGATGTTCCTCAAAATACAGGCCGAAGGCGTCATGCGTGGTGAGATACTGCGCACGGTGGAGATTTTCCGCTGCAAGGTTATAGACGTGAGCCCAAACGAGATGACTATTGAGGCTACAGGCGATCATGAGAAGCTGGAAGCCATTATCAGCCTGTTCCAGCGTTTTGGCATCAAGGAGCTGATCCGTACCGGTTCGCTTGTCATGCGTCGCTCAAAAAGAGCTGACTGAGAGACTGGAACAGAAGGAAACATTCCGGGGCGCACTATGCGCCCCTTCCCTTTAACCGCGAGAATATACAGAGGATGCACTGATGAAAGTCTATTACGATCAGGATGCCGATCTTAATGTTTTGAAAGATAAGACTGTAGCCATCATCGGTTACGGCAGTCAGGGGCATGCCCATGCCCAGAACCTGCGTGACTCCGGCGTCAATGTGGTCATAGGTCAGCGTCCCGGTGGCCCTAACTACGACCTTGCCAAAGAGCATGGTTTCGACCCTGTTTCTGCTGCTGAAGCTGCCGCGAAGGCCGATTTGATCATGATCCTTTTGCCTGACGAAGTACAGGCAGCTGTTTATGAAAACGATATCAAGCCCCATCTAAGCAAAGGCAAGGCCCTGCTGTTCGCCCACGGCTTCAATATCCATTTCAGCCAGATTCAGCCCCCCAGGGATGTAGATGTTTTTCTTGTTGCTCCAAAGGGGCCTGGCCACCTGGTACGCCGCACCTTCACCGAGGGCGGCGGTGTGCCCTGCCTGGTAGCCATCCATCAGGATGCTACCGGTGAAGCATTGAAGGTAGCCCTTGCTTACGCTAAGGGTATTGGTGGTGCTCGCTCCGGCGTCATTGAGACCAGCTTCCGTGAAGAAACTGAAACCGACCTCTTTGGCGAACAGGCCGTGCTCTGCGGTGGTGTATCGGCCTTGATCAAGGCTGGTTTTGAAACTCTGGTGGAAGCCGGTTATCAGCCCGAAATGGCTTATTTTGAATGCCTGCACGAAATGAAGCTCATCGTTGACCTCATGTATGAGGGCGGCCTGTCACGTATGCGCTACTCTATCAGCAATACTGCTGAATACGGCGACTATGTTTCCGGCCCACGCCTCATTACTGACGAAGTCAAGCAGGAAATGAAGGCCGTGCTCAAGGACATTCAGAGCGGTAAGTTTGCCCGAGACTTCATCCTTGAGGCCCGTGCCCGTTACCCCATGTTCCTCACCACCCGCCGCAATGAAAGTGAACATCAGATCGAGCAGGTAGGTCGTGAACTTCGCGGTATGATGTCCTGGCTGAAAAAAGAAAAGAAAGCCTAAACGACGGACCACATTGCCCTGATTTAAAGCCCCCTGCAGTGATTTCTGCAGGGGGCTTTTTGTGAGCTAAAACGAGGGCAGGGTTATGGCCCTGCCCTCGCTGGCATATCCCAATCAGCAGTCTAGTGGGCTTTCTTGTCCTTACCCTTCTTTTGTGGGTAGAGTACGAAGTTCCAGTACAGCACATAGACCGGCAGGACGACGAACATCATGACATAGGCCCAGCTCTTGGTGTACAGGAAATACTCGTAAAAGGTATTGAATTCCATATAGTGCTCCTTGCGGCCTAGTGTTCTTCGCCCTTGAAGTCAGGATGCTCGTACAGCACCGGCATGTTATAGACGATGAAACGGTAAGCCGTCACGATAAGTGTCACCACAAAGACAGAGATGCAGATCTCACCAATGCTGGGGAAGTAGCCATCAGACGGTGGCAGCTGATAGTTAAAGGCAATCATGGAAACGTTGAAACGGTTCAGCACGATACCTGCCACAGCATTGACTGAAGCGATGCGGCAGAGCTTCACATTGCCGTCACGCGAGCCCTTGGCATAGAGCAGTGCAGGCAACAGCACAAAGCCAAACATCTCAAGCAGCCACCAAGCCCCGTAACCCGAGAAGAGATAGGGTATATTGGCCTGTACCAGCATGTCGATGAACTTGAGCATGAAGTAGGCAAAGAGAATAAAGGAGCCCGCCTTGGCAAAGCTCAGGACCACACAGTCGGCCTCACGCAAATGCGTTTCGTCCATGTAGTCATGTACACCCTTGTGAGCGAACATACCTTCAAAGATAACCATGGAAGCCCCAGCAGCCATGGAGCTGACGAAGAAGAACATGGGCATGAAGGGCGAATACCAGAGCGGATGCAGCTTTTCGGGCGCGATGAGATAGAGCGAACCCAGGGAGGACTGATGCAGTGTGGAGAGCGTCACGCCGAAGATGGTCAGCAATATGGTAGCTCTGATAACCAGTTTACGGTACTTGAGCAGCCATGGGAACTTGCAGGAGAGCCATTCCATGGGTGCCACCGAGAATTCGATGAAAAGCACAGTCACATACGTGGCTACACACAGGCCTACTTCGAAAAGCACCGATGTCGTACCGGGGAAGAAGAACATGTACGGCAGACGCCACGGATGGCCAAGGTCATAGAGCAGGGCCACCACCACAAAGGCATAGCCCAGAAAGGCCGTAGTCACGGCCGGGCGCACTGCCGAGTGAAAGTGCTTCATACCCATGACGTAGCAGGCCACAGTAGTGAAATAGCCGCCTGCTGCAAGGCAGACTCCGCAAAGCAGGTCAAAGCCTATCCACAGGCCCCATGGCCAGTTGTCGTCCAGGTTGGCCACTGAGCCGATACCCATGGTAAAACGGATGACCGTGACCACCAGCCCCACAGCCAGTATAATCCACGTCAGGATATTGCCCGGAGTGCGCGTGAGCAGAGGCTCCAGGTTAAAGAGTTTATCCTTGGTGGGAATGACAATTGTATGCTGAGACATCTAGTTTTCCTCCCCGTGCCTGGCGTGGGCGGTCTCGGCTTCCCTGGCCTTCAGAGCCTCTGTCATGGCGCGACGCGCGCGATCCGCAGCACCAGGACCTTCAGTTTCTTCTAGTTTGCGTACGGCGGCGTCCACAGCCACAGCCACATCCTGTCTGGCTTCGTTGACGGCAGCATCCTGAGCCTGCTTGGCCATGGCCTCACGGCGTTTGGTTATGGCATAGGCTCCACCGAAAAGCACTGGCCAGAAAGCCACAATCATTGGTACTGCGCCCAGAGCTCCATACGTCAGCTCGCCCATGGGCTGCGTGCCCAGATGTGTGTTCAGGCCAAGCTGTTTCATGGTGTGACCGGCATCTATGGGATTCTGCTCTACCTTGGCGCCCTTGCCGTCAACAGCAGGGGCCAGCACCATCCAGGCAGTGCCACCGGCGTCATGCTCTCCATAGATGTAATTGACATATTTGCCGGGGTTTTCGCTGATACGCGCCCTTGCGATACGGATAAGGTCGCTGCGGCGGCCAAAGGTCAGAGCGTCCATGGGACAGGCCTCTACGCAACCTGGCAGTTTGCCTTCCTGCAGGCGCGGCTCACAGAATGTGCACTTCTGCACCAGCGGATCCAGCGCTTCATCGTACTCGAAGCCGGGCACATAGAAGGGGCAGGCTATCATGCAGTATCGGCAACCCACGCACTGCGAGCCTTCATAGACAACAGCGCCATTGGGCAGCTTACGGAAGCATTTGGCAAAGCAGGCCGAAGCACAGGCCGGGTCATTGCAATGGAAGCACTGCAGCTTGCGGAAGAACGGCTTGCCGTCCACTTCATATTTGTTGACCACTGTCCAGGCGTCTGCCGAAGTACGGCGACGCGTGGCTGTGACCGAAAGGTCGTCAAAAGACTTGTCGGGCTTGGGTAGATCATTGACCTTCTGACAGGCCTCTTCGCAACGGCGACAGCCAATACAGCGGGTGGTATCGTGCAGCACACCATAGCTTTCGTCATAATAAGGAAAAACATGACCGGCTTCTGCCTTGGTGGCCGTAGCAGCTGTACCCAGTGTGGAGGCAACGCCCGCACTGCCCAGTATGGTCAGAAATTTTCTGCGATTCATAATGCGTCCTCCGTACTAATCGGCGCTCTGCCGCGCGGGTTTGTGGCAAGTGGCGCAATCGGTCTTGCGGGGACGCTCGACCTTCATGCCCTCATGACAGCCCATGCACTGCAGATGATATGCGGCCTTGAGCGTAGGACGCTGCGGATTGGCCGGGTCTATATCCTTCGTATGGCAACTGCCGCATCTGGGCGGAGTGGTGGACATGGGGCTTCTGTGGTGACATGCCGCACACACGGTCTCAGGGGAGCTATGGAAGGCCTGAGCCAGCTTATCGTCCTTGATAGCTTCCATAAGGGAGGCCACATGGCGGCGATGGGTAAAGAGGTTGGGCTGATACTTGTCAGCAAGACCGCCGATGAGCACCTTGAGAGGACCTGCCTGAGGTGAAACAGCTACAGCCTGAGGCTTATTCAGCGCTGTTTCCTCAGCCAGATGCAGATTCTCCGCAGCAGCCATCTTGCCTTCGATACCCTTGCGCATCTGCCCCTGTGTCATTTTGGGAGTTACCACATGGCAGACCGCACACCAGTCGTTGCCACGTTCAGCCTTGACTATACTGTGGCAACCCGCGCACTCGCGGCGTGCAAGCTGCTTTTCATGACAGCTCACACAACTCTGAGGGGTGATACCCTTTTCACGTTTGGCAATATCAGTGGCATGCATAGCCTGCTCAAGCGTGATGAACTTGCCCGCAGCAGCACCTTCTACCGTGTGACAGGAGGTACAGCTCACTGGGTCGCCGGTGTGGTGGCAGACCACACAGTCTTCGACCTTTTTTTCATGGATTAGATGGTTGAAGACCACAGGTTTCATGCCGACGCCCAGGGGATTGGGTTTTACGCCGACTGGAAACATGACCTGGGCCGCAGGCGCGCCGCTGTCAGTGAGGCCAAGAGATGCTGCGCCAGCAACGCCAGCTCCCCAGGCCGTCAGACACGCCGTGCAGGCCAGGGCCATCGCCGCCAGCAGAAGCAGTTTTGTGCCGTTCCTCATGTGCTTGTCCTTTGGATATGCAGACACCGATGCCCGGCAGCACAAGCTGCCGGTAGCCTTCGCCCCCGCACCATGCGGGGTCAACGCCAAGATTGCGAGAAGCCTAGCGCAGGGCAAGGGCTTCGTCAAGGAGGTACGGCGACTGAAAAGGCTTGATTTGCCTTGTGATGCGGACGGTTGAGAAAATTTTCCCAGCTTCTTGCACTCTTGTGCCGTATCTTCTCCCCATCAGACTGTGTCAAGAAAAAGCCGGGCCTGCTCCAGAATGATCGTTGGGTCGTCAGGAGGGAGGAAGACAGCCTCCTTACGGGCACGAAACCAGGTCAGCTGTCGTTTGGCATAGGCGCGGGTATTCTGCAGCCAGAGGCGGCAGCAGGTCTCAATGTTCAGCAGACCACGCAGGTAGGCCAGGGCCTCGGCGGCACCGATACCTGACCAGCCGGGAGCTTTTGCGTCGGCGCAGTTTTGCAGGGCCTGACGGGCTTCGTCCAATGCGCCCTGGGCCAGCATCATATCTAGACGGGCAGCCAGGCGTGGCTCCAGCCAGGCCAACGGCGCAGCCAGTGTCAGCAGAGGGCCCTGGCACAACGGGGGCGCCATGCTGTTGGCGTGCCACCAGCTGAAGGTACGTCCTGTGCCCTCCAGTACTTCAAGAGCCCGCACTATACGCTGACGATCATTGGGATGTATGCGCGCAGCATAAGACGGGTCATATCGGGCCAGCTCGTCATATAAAGCAGATGCCCCCTGCTTTGCCAGACGATTTTCTATACCTCTGCCTATGGCCGGATCCAGCCGGGGAATCTGAGCAATGCCGTGCAGAAGTGCTTGAAAATACAGGCCTGTCCCCCCCACCAGCAAAGGTATTCTGCCACGCGCCAGCACAGCTCTGACGCACTCTGTTGCCGCAGCGACCCAGTACCCGGCACTGATCTTCTGTTGTGTAGGTAAGAAACCGTAAAGATGATGCGGGCAGACTGCCTGTTCTTCTGCTGAAGGCTGTGCCGTGATGCAGGGAAAATCGGCATACACCTGGCGGGAATCGGCATTGATGACCTCACAGTCCAGTTCCCGCGCCAGCAAAAGTGCCGCTGCAGTCTTACCTGAACCCGTAGGACCGGCAAGACAGATGACCGGCAGAGCTTCACTGTGTCGCTGCTCTTCCTGTACCGCCATCAGGATACCCGAAAGCCTCCATGCGGTGGCGCAAGACAGGGTGTAGCCTGGCGCACTTCTCCCCTGCAGTACTTTTCCAGCAGCTTCAGGCGTACGTTTTCAGGTACAAGTCCCTTGATATCGGCCCCCTGACTGGCTGCTGCCTTGACCAGCGTAGAGCTGATGAACAGCCATTGATAGTCCGTCATCATAAAAACTGTCTGTATATGACGCTGCAGACGGCGATTCATGAGGGAAAGCTGAAATTCGTACTCAAAATCCGAGACAGCCCTCAGGCCTCGTAACAGAGCGCAAACACCGCGTTTGGCCGCATATTCCACTGTGAGCCCGGAGAAAGGCTCTATCAGTACCCGAGTATCCCCCCTGAGGGCCTCACGGGCCATCTCCACCCGCTCTTCCAGGCTGAAGAGGGGCTTTTTGGGGGTATTATCGGCCACAGCTACAATAATCTGATCAAAGACATCGCAACCGCGCCGGATGAGACTCAGGTGACCGTTGGTCAGAGGGTCGAAGGTGCCGGGATAGAGAGCGCTTTTCATGCTGCCGTCCAGATACAGATACGTGTACGGCCCAAAAGGCGATCTGCCTCCAGGATATACTGCTGCGGTATGGTCAATCGAGCTTCTTTTTCTACCTCTGCCGTGATAAAAGCACCGGGCGAGAGCCAGCCCCGCTCAAGCAGCAGGCGCAGGGAGGGTGCCAACAAGTCCCTGCCGTATGGGGGGTCGATAAAAAGCAGGTCAAACGTTTCGGCAGGGGGCTTTTTGAGAAAACGCAGCACGTCTTCTTTAAAAAGACGGCACTGTTCAACCAGGCCCAGCGCATGCACGTTCTCGGTCAGGCAGCGCATGGCCGGGGCCGCGCTCTCCACCAGATGGGCGATACGCGCACCTCTGCTCAGGGCTTCAAAAGCCAAGCTGCCACTACCGGCGAAAAGATCCAGCACACGGCTCTCGCCCCAGACAAGACCACGTGCCTCCAGCATGGAGAAGAGCGCCTCCCGTGTACGGCCCATAGCCGGGCGGTATCCCTCACCCTCTATGGTTTTCAGCAGGCGCCCTCCCAAGGTTCCAGCAATAATACGCATAAAAACCTACATTCGCGAGAGCAGACGTGTCATGGCGTAGTCCATCTTGGCCAGAGCCTCCTGCAGTTCGGTCTGACTTTCCCAAGGGAGGCTTTCCACTTCAGCAAGCTTATCCTTGAACATACCCCACTTGCGCTCCACCTCGCCAGTGAGGAAGGGCCAGTTGACCCTGGGCCGGGCCTTCTGTTCATGTAACACTGTCTGCGCAACGTTTTTGCCTTCGAGGGTCATCTCCTCCATATAGTCGGGGATGAGCGGTGTTGCGTTGAAACGCTCTTTTATGAGCCCGGCCAATGTTTCCTGTGCCGTGCTTTCTCCGTGCACCAGAACGACCTGCGGCCTGTTTTCCATAAGTGGGGCCAGCCAGTCCAGCAACTGGCTCTGCCCTGCGTGGCCTGAAAAACCGTTAATGGTGAAGATACGTGCGGCTACATCCATATCTTCACCAAAGAGCGTAATTTTTTTTGCTTTCTCCACCAGCTTACGGCCTGGGGTACCCATGGCCTGATAGCCCACAAAGACTATACTGGCACCGGGCCGCCAGATATTATGCTTGAGGTGATGACGTATGCGCCCAGCATTACACATGCCGCTGGCCGAGATAATAATGGCCGGGCCACTCGTGGAGTTGATCTGCATGGATTCGGCAGCGCTGGGCGTGTAGCGCACCCGGCCCATGAAGTGATGTGCATCCTTATTGGTAAGCAGGGCCTTGGCTTCATCATCAAAGACATCAGTGTTGCGACCAAAGACTTCTGTGGCCCGTATGGCCATGGGGCTGTCCACATAGATGGGCATTTCTGCCGGCAGCTTGCCTGCCTCATGCAGTTTGAAAAGGCAGAAAAGCACTTCCTGTGTACGCTCTACGGCAAAAGCCGGGATGATGACCTTCTCACCCTTGCCATAGCTGTAGGCAACAGCTTCGGCCAGCTCTTCCACACTGAGGCTTTCATTCTTGTGGTTACGGTCGCCGTACGTAGACTCCATAAAAATATAATCAGCCAGAGGCGGTGTTTCAGGATCCCTCACAATAAGAGCGTGCGGCCGACCAATATCGCCCGAAAAAATGATACTTGTGGTCTTTCCGTCCTCATCTACCTCAAGCCTGAGCGTACCCGAACCAAGGATGTGCCCGGCATCATAATAGGTCACGCGTATGCCCGGTACAGGCTCGAAGCTTTTGTGGTATTCCACAGGCGACAGATAGGTGATAGCCTTTTGTGCATCGGCCATGCCATAGAGGGCCTGAGGCGGATTTTTCAGACCGCGGCGGTCGTATTTCTTAAGCTGCCACTGGGCTTCCATCTCCTGTATATGCGCG
The DNA here is from genome assembly GCA_017396005.1 of Desulfovibrio sp. Lineage (GTDB taxonomy): Bacteria > Desulfobacterota > Desulfovibrionia > Desulfovibrionales > Desulfovibrionaceae > Desulfovibrio. The sequence goes on along the minus strand of JAFQNG010000021.1, from coordinate 12,918 downwards.
CTGTCCTGCAGCATTATGTCCAGCAGCTCGGCCGTAGGTCTGGTACAGTAAGCCGGCTTGGAAAATCCCTGTTTGACCAGCAGAGGCAGCAGGCCCGAGTGATCAATATGTGCATGGGTAATGAGCACAAAGTCGAGATTGCCGGCATCATAATTCTTTTCGTCGCGGTTACGCGCCTCAATTGCCTTGTTGCCCTGATGCATGCCGCAGTCCACGCAGAAACGTGCGCCGCAGGCTTCGATAAGATAACAGGAACCGGTGACAGTCCTCGCCGCGCCCAGGAATTGGATTTTCATATATCACTCCAGGGGTTTGCTAGTACAGGGATGCTGCGCCTGAAAAATAACTTCCTCACCTTGCCGCAAGCTGGCGTGCCTGTCAAACCTGCAGGACGAGGTCTGCTTTCCTGGCTTGAGCCGCCTTGCCCAATGGCGCAAATTCTGCCATTATATTTTCTGACGCCGTCGCCATAGCGCGACTGTAGCAGTCGGACTCACCACACGAGGAGAAAATATGCTCAATCCCAATCAATGCGTTCTTTACAGCGGCGGCGCTGCCGGAACGGAACAGTTCTTCGGCGCCCTGGCAGAAAGCTGGGGTATCGAAGAAGTAAACTACAGCTTTGAAGGCCATCAGATCGAACGCCAGCGTGGCGTACGTGTACTTACGTCAGGAGAGCTTGCGTTAAAAGACGTCAGCCTGACCTATGTTTCCAAGCTCATGAACCGTGAGTACACGCGTGCCCCGCTCTTCCGGAAGGTGCTGCAGTCCATCTGCTGGCAGGTCAGCAGCGGCGATCAGGTTCTGGTTGTAGGTGCCATACAGCCTGACAATACCGTCAAGGGTGGCACAGGCTGGGGCGCAGAGTTCGCCAAAATATGCAATAAGCCCCTGCTGGTTTTTGACCAGCCCCGTGGTCTCTGGTTCACCTGGCAGCAGGATCGCTGGACTGAAGTGGAAAAGCCCGTTATCGAGTGTGCCAATTTTGCTGCTACGGGTACTCGCTTTCTGGAAGACAACGGACGCATCGCCATACAGGATCTCTTTGCCCGGTCCTTCAAGCGCTAGTTTCGGCAGTTTGCCGTATCAGGGCCGCGCCGCCAGGAAAGGAAGCGCGGTCCTTTCCGCTTTTATGAGAGGAAGTCATGAGCCGCCAGTTTACCGAGAGTGAGCACGCTGTTCTGCGTATCGTACAGGGCAATCTTCCCGACAGCAAAGAGCCGTATGCTGATATAGCCCGTGAAGCAGGCATCACTGAAGATGCCGTGCTGGATCTCTTACGACGTCTTAAAGAAGAGGGTGCCATCAGGCGTTTCGGAGCCAGTATCAAGCATCAGAAAACAGGATGGACGCACAACGCCATGGTAGCTTGGAAGGCAGATGAAGCCCAGGCTGAGGCCTGTGGTCCTCTGGCTTCTGCACACACGCATGTTTCTCATGCCTATTTTCGCCCCAGCTCTGCCGATGACTGGCCGTATACACTGTACACCATGGTACATGGCCGCAGTGAGGAGGAATGCCTTGGGGTGGTCAACGAGCTGCGTGATGGCTGGCCGCTCAAGGAGTACGCCATCCTGCGCAGTCTCAAGGAACTGAAAAAGACCTCCATGACCTATTTCATCTGAAAAGGAGACGCCCATGGACGATACCTCGCGCCAACTGTTCGAAAAGGCCTGTGGCCTCATCCCCGGGGGAGTCAACAGCCCTGTTCGGGCCTGCCATAATGTGGATAGCCTGCCTCTGTTTATTGCCGAAGCCCACGGCTGCCACCTGACAGATGTGGACGGCCGGGAATACATCGATTTCGTACTGTCCTGGGGGCCCATGATCCTTGGCCATGACGATGCAGATGTGACTGCTGCCGTGCGTACGGCCGCTGGTCGTGGCACCAGCTACGGAGCGCCATGCCCGGATGAAGTTGCACTTGCCGAAGCCGTAGTTGCGGCCATGCCCAGCCTTGAAATGGTACGCATGGTCAATTCAGGTACGGAAGCCACTATGAGTGCCCTGCGTTTGGCGCGTGGTGTCACCGGGCGTAATAGAGTACTTAAATTTGTGGGCTGCTATCACGGTCATGCTGACCCTTTCCTGGCAGCAGCCGGCTCAGGCGTTGCCACATTTGCCATCCCCGGTACACCGGGTGTACCTGAAGCTGTAGTGGCTGATACCCTTCTGGCCCCCTACAACGACCTTGAGGCTGTCAAAGAATGTTTCGTCCGTCATGGCGACAGCATTGCTGCAGTCATTGTAGAACCTGTGGCGGCCAATATGGGACTGGTACTGCCGGTGCCCGGTTTTCTGGAGGGTCTGCGCGATATTACAAGGCAGTATGACAGTCTGCTTATCTTCGACGAAGTCATTACAGGCTTTCGTGTGGCCTTCGGTGGGGCACAGGCCCGATTTGGTGTTGACCCGGACCTGACAACCTTTGGCAAGATTATAGGCGGCGGTCTGCCGGTAGGCGCATTTGGTGGCAAACGCCGGTATATGGAACAGGTAGCACCCAGGGGGGCAGTATACCAGGCCGGAACTCTCTCGGGCAATCCTCTGGCCATGGCCGCCGGCCTGGCTACACTATCCAAGCTGGCCTGTCAAAACTACGCTGCCTTGGAAGAACGTACCCGCAGCTTTGCTGAAAGCCTGCGAGACATCCTGCACGAAAAAGGTGTCCCCGTGCAGATGCCCACTCTGGCCTCCATGTTTTGCCCCTATTTCAGCCAAGAACCTGTAACTGACTTTGCCGGCGCAAAAGCCTGCGACCATGCGCTTTTTACTGCCTTCTACAAACAAATGCGTGAGCAGGGCATCTATCTGGCCCCGTCAGGCTATGAAACGGGTATGGTTTCCTTTGTACACAGTGACGATGACTTCTGCCAGGCACTGGAAGCTGCCCGCAAGGTACGCTTTTAGGGTGAAATATATCAGGGGAAGCTGTGAAATTTTTCGCTGAGCAGCATTGACATGGCTTGGAACGCTGGGTAGGTTCAAAACAGTTTTTCTAGGAGGAAAGCCATGAAAAAACATCTGTTCCTGTCCAGTCTCCTTTCCCTGGCTCTGGCTGTACCGGCTCTGGCCTCACAACCGGCCGTGCCTGACAAGCCCCTGGAGTTCAAAGGCTCCAAGAAGACCGTCATCTTCAATCATTCCACGCACACTTCGGTAGAATGTGTGGTTTGCCACCACAATGTGGACGGTAAACCCAACTATCAGAAGTGCGCCACCTCGGGCTGTCATGACGACCTTACTGGCCGCAAGGGCGTCAAGAGCCTGTATGCTGCCGTACATACCAAGAAGGGTCTGAAGCAGGAGACCTGTCTCTCCTGTCACACCAAACTGGCTGCGGAACAGCCTGACAAGAAAAAAGAGCTGACGGGCTGTGCCAAGTCCAAGTGCCATCCCTAAAAAAATTACAGACGAATGAACGTTGCTTGAGAAGGGGCCGCAAAGGGGCGACCCCTTCTTTATCTGTCTGTACAGGGTTGTATTTTGAGGGAAAACCCATGCCCCAGCCTTCCTACCGTTTCATCCCGCAGATTGATGCCGAGGCCTTAGAGTACATACAGCTTGAAGGTCTGCGCTGGACAGTACGTCAGGCAGCTCGCTCGCCGCAGTACCAGGCACGGCTGACGGCCTGTGGCGTACAGCCGGAAGACATCCGCTCTTTAAAGGATCTGCGTCATCTGCCTGCTACAGATGCAGACGCTTTGCGTGAAGGCTACCCATTGCCCCTGCTCTGTGTTCCTGAAGAAGAGGTAGTGCGTATTCATGCCTCCAGTGGCACTACGGGTAAACGCAAGATACTGGCCTATACCAGACGCGACATTGAAACATTCAGTCATCAGATGGCCCGTTGCTATGAACTGGCTGGCCTGACTCCCGCCGACCGCATGCAGGTAGCCGTAGGCTATGGTCTCTGGACAGCTGGCGCGGGCTTCCAGCTGGGCAGCGAGAGCTTCGGCATGCTTACGGTACCAGTGGGGCCGGGTAACCTTGAGATGCACCTGCAACTGCTTAAAGACCTGGGCTCCACCTGTTTCGGGGCCACAGCCTCCATGGCGCTTTTGCTGGCTGAAGAGGTGGAGCGCGCCGGTCTGCGTGATCAAATTCGCCTTCGCAAGGTCATCTGCGGGGCCGAGACACGCAGCGAAAAAATGCGTCTGGCCATTGAAAACAAGCTCGGCCTGGAAGGCAGCTATGACATCGCAGGCATGACTGAGATGTACGGCCCTGGTACAGCCATTGACTGTGACGCTCACAGTGGTCTGCACTACTGGGCAGATCTTTTCATCATCGAAGTACTGGACCCTGAGACCCTGCAGCCCGTATCTGAAGGCGAAGTGGGTGAGATGGTGGTGACCAGCCTGCGCAAGGAGGCGGTACCTCTGCTGCGTTACCGTACGCATGATCTGACGCGTCTTTTGCCCGGACCGTGCCCCTGCGGTCTTGCCATGCCTCGGCACGACCGTATTCTTGGCCGATCTGACGACATGATCATTTACCGCGGGGTGAATATTTATCCCGGTCAGATCATGGAAGTCATCGGGCAATTCCCCGAACTGGCCGGGGAGTATCAAGTGGAGCTGACCAGAGATGAGCACGCCCTGGATCATCTCTCTCTTACGGTCGAGCGCGCTCAGGGTATCCTGTCTGGAGGCGATACGGCTTTGGCTCAGACCCTGGCTCACCGACTGCATAAGACCATCCTGGCCCGCATTGATGTGCACGTGACGGATTATGCCAGTCTGCCGCGCACGTTCAGCAAATCTCGCCGTTTACTGGATAGACGTTGAGCGGCAGGCACTATGAAACAGGTCATCATCCATACTGACGGCTCCTGCCTTGGCAATCCCGGCCCTGGCGGATGGGCTGCCGTACTGCGACTGGAGGGAAGCGAGCACCGGAGGGAGCTCGCCGGCGGCTATGAACGCACTACCAATAATCGTATGGAAATAATGGCCGTACTGGAGGCCCTTGCTGCCCTCAAGGAGCCTTGCTCCGTCAGCCTGTACACAGATTCGCAGTATGTACGCAACGCTGTAGAAAAACGCTGGCTGCAAAGCTGGCAGCGTCATGGCTGGCGCAAGGCCGATAAAAAACCTGTCAAAAACGCAGATCTCTGGCATCGTCTGCTGCCGTTGCTGGAGCGGCATCAGGTCCATTTTTTCTGGTTGCGCGGTCATGCCGGGCATATCGAAAACGAACGCTGTGACAGGCTTGCCCGAGAACAGGCCGGGCTCTCCTCTCTGCCGCCCGATCCTGGCTTTACAGAAGACAACTGCTGCCCATGGTTGTAGATGTCGACCTGCCACCTCTGACTGTATCGCTGTTCTGGCAAGATCTGGTTTGGCCCCTGCTGCGCCTGATGCTAGGCCTGGCCGCAGGTTTGCTGCTGGCCAACATGCTGGAGGCCCTCAATTGGACGCGCTCTCTGGCTCGACTGGCCATACCGCTGGCCCGCGCTGCACATCTGCGTGATGCGGTCGGTGCAGCCTTTTCATTATCCTTTATTTCGCCGGCAGCGGCAAATAGCTTGCTTTCAGCTCGCCATCAGCAGGGGGAGCTCACAGAGCGTGAGCTTATGCTGGCCAATATCTTTAACAGCCTGCCCGCCTATCTGGTACATACTCCAAGTATTTTCTTTCTGACCTGGCCCGTACTTGGTCTGCCAGCTCTCGTCTATGTGGGCCTGACCCTGCTGGCTGCTGCCGGGCGCACAATCTTTGCCATCGCTCTGTCGCGTTGCATCCTTCCTTTGCCTGCAACAAGCTGTGACGGATGTGATGCCGCAGACGATACGGGCAGCCGTACAGGCTGGCTGCCAGTGCTGCCCAGAGCCTGGCTTCGTTTTTGGGGTCGTCTGCCCCGTCTGGCCCTTTTTACTGCTCCCACCTATGTGCTGATATTTTTTATACAGCGCCATGGCCTTTTTGACCTTGCCGAAAACTGGCTGGCAGAACACATGAGCTGGCTGTCTTTTCTCAGGCCGGAAGCCTTGGGCATCATTGTTCTGCATCTGGTGGCAGAGCTGGGTGCAGCCCTTGGTGCAGCAGGGAGTTTGGTCGCCTGTGGTGGTCTTTCAGCGCAGGAAGTGGTACTGGCACTTATGGTAGGCAATATACTCTCAACACCCATGAGAGCCATCCGGCATCAGTTTCCAGCGTATGCCGGTTTTTTTAACCCTGGTCTTGCCCTGCGCCTGATACTGGCCAATCAGAGCCTGAGGGCCGGCAGCATGATAGTGGTCACGATACTTTATTATTACTCTTGCATGGCATGAAGACTGCCGAGGTTCACATGACAAAGCCATATACACAGAGAATGCAGCCTGACTGGCAGGGAGCACGCATCACCATTCTGCTGCAACCTGAAGGACACCTCCTTTCCCTACCGCGCCCCAAGACAGCCCGTCAGCTGCTGCAAGCCCTTTCCATCGGTGAAGAATGTGCCCTGGTGGCCAGAAATGGCGAGCTACTCACGCCTGACAGGCATATCTGGCCTGATGACGAGGTACTCGTACGTAAGGTGACCTCATCGGGCTAGTGTCAACCCTGCATCCGTCCAGCCTGCTCCCCAGGAACAGTCCCAGAGTCCAGCGCATCCACGCCGCAATTGCCCCCCTAGCATCACAAGCTCTAAGTTTATTTAAAGGGTAGTATAGTTTACAATATCAATATACAGAAAGATTGACATCCTCCCCGGCCTGATGGGGGAGTGCATATGTCTTGCCAGCATGGGACGGCTTTTTTATACTCCTCATAGTATATTTAATAACGAGTACAATAACGAGGCAGATATGTCTGGTAATACTTTCGGGCGTGTGTTGCGTCTGACCACCTTTGGCGAATCCCACGGTACAGGCCTTGGCGGCATACTGGATGGCTGCCCTTCGGGCCTGCCCCTGAGCGAGGCAGACCTGCAGGCAGACCTTGACCTGCGCAAGCCCGGTCAGGGGCCAACAGCAACCAAACGCAAGGAGGCCGACCGCGTACAGATTCTTTCCGGCGTATTTGAAGGGGTGACCACTGGTACCCCCATTGCCTTCTACATCTCCAATGAGGATCAGCGTTCCCGCGATTATGGAAATCTGGCCGAGATCTTCCGCCCAGGGCATGCCGACTGGGGATATTTTAGAAAATACGGCGATGTTCGCGACTATCGCGGCGGTGGACGTGCCTCCGGTCGGGAGACTGTCGCCCGGGTGGCCGGTGGGGCCATTGCCAAAAAGCTCCTGGCGCGTGAAGGCATCAGCGTGCTGGCAGCGTGCGTAGAACTGGGTGGCATAGCCGTTGACCCTGCTGACATTGATATGGACGGCGCACCGGTGCGGCCCTACTTTGCTGCAGCAGACTGCGCCCCCCCTCTCTGGGACAGTGTGGTGGCCAAAACCCGCACGGCAGGCGACACTCTGGGTGGCATTGTGCGTATTGTGGCCAGAAATGTGCCTGCCGGACTGGGGGAACCGGTTTTTGACAAGCTGGAAGCCATGCTGGCCCATGCCATCATGAGCGTAGGCGCGGTCAAGGGTTTTGAGGTAGGCGAGGGCTTTGGTGCGGCGGCTCTGCGCGGCTCGCAGAATAATGACACCATTCTGCCTGGCCCCGGCAATCGGGTTGAGGACGCCTGCTTTTCCTCCAACCATGCTGGTGGTATTCTGGGGGGTATATCCAGCGGTCAGGACATTGTGTTACGTGCGGCAGTCAAGCCCATTGCTTCCATTGCACAGGAGCAGCAGACCATTAATAAATCTGGACAGGCCGCAACAGTCCTCATTGGGGGCCGACATGATCTGGCTGCCATACCGCGTATAGTGCCTGTACTTTCAGCCATGACCGCCCTGACACTGGCCGACGCACTGCTGCTGCAGCGGCGGATGGACGCCTGATGGCCGAGCTGCCTCTGTTGCAAGACCCGGATGCCGTAGACCTCTGTGGCACGGTTGAACGCATTGTCTTTCACAACGAAGAGAACGGCTATACCGTTCTGCGGCTCATACCTGACAAGGGACAGACAGTACAGGGCAAGGTCAGAGGTGCACCCTCGCGTTCTGTCAGCCGCGAACCAGTCACCTGTGTGGGGCATATGATAAACCCGCAGGCCGGGGCGCATCTGCGTCTGCAAGGACGCCGGGTCAATAATCCGCGCTTCGGACGGCAGATTGCCTTTGATGCAGCAGAGGAAGTCATGCCTGCCACCACTGAGGGCATCCGCCTCTACCTGGCCTCAGGCCTCATCAAGGGTGTGGGTGAGCAGATGGCCGGGCGCATTGTGGCTGCTTTTGGAACAGACACCATTCGTGTGCTGGACGAAGAGCCGGAACGCCTGCTCAAGATACGCGGTGTAGGCCGTAAGAATTTTGAACGCATCTGTACCTCATGGGCGGAACACAGGGGCATGCGCGAGCTGCTGCTTTTTTTACAGCCGCACGGCATCACCCCGACTTATGCGGTACGTATCTATCGGGCATACGGTAATGCAGCTCTGGCTGTGGTGCGTGAAAACCCCTATCGCCTGGCCATGGACATCCACGGGATTGGTTTTATCACGGCCGATGCCGCAGCAGCCAAGCTGGGTTTTGCACCGGACAGCCCCCTGCGTGTGCAGGCGGGGGTACTCTACATCTTACAGAAAGCCGTGGATGACGGCCATGTTTTTCTGCCTCACAGCCGTCTGACAGAAGAAGTCTGTCGTCAGTTGGGTGTTGTTCCGGAGCTGGTACAGGATGCCCTCACTGCTCTGGAGCTGGACGAACGTCTGGTACGAGAACCACTGGATACGGATGAGTATCTGTCGGAAGAAAAGGACGATACAGAACGCACTGCCATTTACCTGCGACGTTTCCACCATTATGAGTCTAAAACAGCCTTTTACCTGCACCGCATTCTGGCTTCGCCCAAGTCTGTACATTTTGAAAAGCCGGCGGCCATGGTTGAAAAGGTAGCCGCAGATTTGCCGCTGGCCCTGGCCCCGGAGCAGCTGGAAGCTGTCCATACTGCCGCCCGCAGCAAAATAATGGTACTGACTGGCGGCCCCGGCACAGGCAAGACCACCATTATCAAGGCCATCATTCAACTTTTCAGTCAGAACAGAACACGTATTCTGCTGGCTGCACCTACTGGTCGGGCCGCCAAACGCATGGCAGAGAGTACGGGTCGTGAAGCCCGCACCATACACCGGTTGCTGGAGTACAGCCCCAAGGAAGACGGCTTCGCCCGTAATGAGAATACACCTCTGGCCTGTGGCCTGCTGGTTGTAGATGAAGCTTCCATGATGGATGTGATGCTTTTTTATCATCTGCTCAAGGCCGTGCCCTTGGGAGCAACGGTCGTTCTGGTAGGTGATGTGCATCAGTTGCCTTCTGTGGGGCCGGGCGCAGTGCTGGCAGATATCATCGAATCAGGTGTTGTGCCGGTTGTACGGTTGACTGAGATTTTCCGTCAGTCAGCTGAAAGTGAGATCATCTGCAATGCCCACCTTATCAACCGCGGCGAAGTGCCATTGCTGGAATCCAGCAGAGAACGCCTGTCGGATTTTTACTTCATCCGCCAGAACGAGCCGGAAAAAGCGGCAGAGCTTATGGTGGACCTGGTCAGAAATCATATTCCCCGTCGCTTTGGTCTGAACCCTGTAGACGACATACAGGTGCTGACGCCCATGCTCAAAGGTGCCGTGGGTGCTGCCAGCATGAATGCACTGCTGCAGGAGGCTCTCAACCCTAACGGTCTTGAGGTGCGGCGCGGTGAGCGTGCCTTCCGCCTGCACGACAAGGTGATGCAGATTCGCAACAATTATGACAAGGATGTTTTTAACGGCGACATGGGCCGTATCGTGCATCTTGACCCCAGGGAGCGTACCCTCAGTGTCAGTTTTGATGAGCGGGTGGTGCCCTACGGATTTGACGAACTGGATGAACTGGCCCCTGCCTATGCCATTTCCATCCACAAATCGCAGGGATCGGAATATCCGGCGGTGGTCATCCCCATCATGATGCAACATTATATGCTTTTGCAGCGCAATCTGGTTTATACCGGAGTGACACGCGGCAAAAAGCTGGTAGTGCTGGTAGGTGAAAGCCGTGCCCTGCATATGGCTGTTAAAAATAACAGGACGCGTAAGCGCCACACCCGTTTAGCCCGACGCCTGAACCCTTCTGTATAGCAGCGGTATTTATCTCTGTGCCGTTCCTTGCACAAAGGGGCACACGCTTGCCCTTTTTTTAACAAGTGCCTGCAGTAACATAAAAATGCTTGCCTTTCTTTTTCTGCACAGTGTAGGCTTGGGTAGTTACCAGTTATACCATAAGTATTGCCATGATGGGCATGGCAGCCAAACCGGGAGGGTTTGATGGAAGCATTGATGGATCTTCTGAATGCGGTCAGTAACTTCGTCTGGGGGCCGGTCATGCTGGTCATGCTGGTGGGTACAGGCCTGTACCTCAACGTGATCTTGCGTTTTTTCTCCTTCCGCAACTGGATGCGGGCCTACAAATGCCTCTGGGCAGGCCGTAAGCATCAATCGGCCGACGGCGAAGTTTCCCCTTGGAACGCCCTCATGACAGCCCTTGCCGCCGACATCGGTACAGGCAACATTGTCGGTGTGGCCACGGCCATTGCCATTGGTGGCCCTGGAGCCCTCTTCTGGATGTGGGTGACAGCCCTTGTGGGCATGATGACCAAGTTTGCCGAAGTATTACTTTCGGTACACTATCGCGAAAAAACTCCTGCCGGCAACTGGGTGGGCGGGGCCATGTATGCCATCAAGAACGGCCTGGGTAAAAACTGGCTCTGGCTGGCCTGGGCCTTTGCCTTCTTCGGTATGTTTGCCAGTTTCGGCATCGGGGCCTCGGTGCAGGCCAACTCCATCAGCGTCAATCTGACCAAGACCCTGTCCATTCCCGGCTGGGTAACGGCAGTAGCCCTCTTCCTACTGGCCGGAGCTGTCTTCATTGGCGGTGTCAAACGCGTGGGCGCAGTAGCCGGTAAGCTGGTGCCCTTCATGGCCGTGGTCTATGTGGGCATGTGTCTTGTCATCATCTTCATGCACATTGAACGCGTGCCTGAGGTCTTCCTCTGGGTAGTCAAGGATGCCTTTACCCCCACGGCGGCTCAGGGAGGCTTTGCTGGTGCCACGGTCATGATGGCCATCCGCATGGGTATGGCGCGCGGTATTTTCTCCAACGAGGCAGGTCTGGGCTCGGCCCCCATGGCTCATGCGGCCTCCACGGCAGAATCTCCGCTGGTACAGGCCTCCATCGGCATGCTGGACGTCTTCATCGACACCCTCATCGTCTGCAGCATGACCGGCTTTGTCATTCTGGTTTCTGTAACGCCTGAAGGGCAGCCCCTGTGGTGCTCCGGCCTTAGCGGCGGCGTGCTGACCGCAGCGTCCTTCCAGGCCAACCTGCCTGCCATAGGCGAATACGGCGTGACCTTCTGCCTTGCTATTTTTGCCTTCACCACGGCCCTGGGCTGGTGCGTCTATGGTGAACGCTGCGCCATTTATCTGTTTGGCGACAAGGCCCAGAAGCCCTTCCGCGTGATTTATACCTTAGCGGTTGCTGCAGGAGCTGTGCTGACGCTGGATCTGGTCTGGCTGCTGGCCGACATTTTCAATGCCCTGATGGCCTTCCCCAACATCATTGGCATCCTCCTGCTCAGCCCCATGCTTTGCAAGATCGTGCGGGAAGAAGTACAGAAAGACCCGCGCTTCGTTCTGTAGAAAATCAGCAAAACATCATACTAAAAGCCGCTGTGGATTCTGCAGCGGCTTTTAGAGACTAAAGCATCTCAGCACGCTATCTACACCAATTTCCTTTCATACAGCCGGGCAGCGTTAAGAACCACCAGGACCGAACCGGCATTATGCACCAGTGCCCCGGTTATGGGGGTGAGCATCCCCATTACAGACATGCCGATGGCAACAAAGTTAATCAGCATAGAGAGAGTGATACTGAATTTAATGGTATTGACCGTGGCGCTGGAAAGACGCTTCAGGTAAGGTATTTTTGAAATGTCATCGCCCATCAACGCGATGTCTGCCGCGTCAATGGCAATGTCGCTACCCATTGTGCCCATTGCTACACCGACATCGGCGGCTTTCAAGGCGGGAGCGTCATTCACCCCGTCGCCAATCATGCACACGGCATGACCTTGCTGCTGCAATACCTGGATGCGCTCCACTTTTTGTGCCGGGAGCAGATCGGAACACACTGTATCAATTCCAGCCTGTTTTGAAAAATATTGCGCTGTCTGTACATGGTCGCCAGTCAACAGCACAACACCAATGCCCATGCTGTGCAATTTCTCCACCATGAACTGAGCATTGGGTCGCAGGGTATCGGAAAGAGCGACCATGCCAACGCACACTCCCTCAAGAGCCACCAGTACCACCGCCTTGCCCTGCATACGTAATTCTTCCAGGGCGATGCCGACTTTTGTCTTCACCGTGACATTGTGTTCTTCCAGATAGCCGATGTTCCCGATAAGTACGGTCTTGCCATTCACATCGGCACTGATGCCCCGACCGGGTACCATGGTAAAATTGTCGGCTTTCTCCAGAGCAAGATTCGTTTCCCTGGCCTGTGCTACTATTGCCTTGCCGAGTGGATGCTCCGAAAGGACTTCCACCGATGCTGCAAGCTGCAACACATCATGGGAGCTTTTTTCTGCTTGAAACGAAACAGTATCACTGACGGTCAAGGTGCCCTGGGTGAGCGTCCCTGTTTTGTCAAAAGCTATCAGGTCAATCTTGCCCATGTGTTCCAAGGCTTCACCCGATTTAATCAGAACTCCCTGCCTGGTGGCCTGACCGATGGCGGCCATGATGGACGTAGGCGTTGCCAGCACCAGGGCACAGGGGCAGAATACCACCAGGACGGTAACAGCCCGTACAATGTCGCTTGTTATAAAATAGGACGTAATG